>JBGTAO010000502.1:0-11898 GCA_041749835.1 Gemmata sp.
CGGCGGGCTGACGCCGCGCCGCTCGCCATCAGTTCCTCAAGCTTCAACTGCTCAGTGCAGCGGTCGTGCGCGATCGCCAGCGCCAAACAATCCACGTGCACACCACAAGCAGAGTAACGAGCCAGCCAATGCTGAGCCAGCGATTGCGCTGAAACCAGGAGCTACCTGGCTGGGCAATGGTGCTTGAGGTTTCGACGCCCGTGATTTCGAGTTCCTGGAATTCACCATTCTCGGTCACGAGGAATTCTTTCCGGACCCGCTGGTCATGGACTTTACAACCCGGCGGGAAGACAACCTCGAACGCACTGGCATCGGGCGGGTTGTTGATGGCGATATCGGTCACCGTGACGGTTGCGCGCGTGCGAATCTTTCCTTCATCGGTGTAATCGGTTCGCACCCACGACTTGAGAGCCGACCCGGCATTGGGAATGGACTGGTATTCGATCTCGCACTCTTCGTAAGGTACGCCGCCCTTCAATTTGCGGATGCGAATGAGATCGTAGTTCTCCGTGTCGAACCAGAACTCCGCGATCCGATCCTTCGAGATCTCCTTTGTGTAACACCGACAGGTCCGGGTTCCAATCCGCTCCGTGCGTTCGCTGTTCTTGAGCGATGGAATCGGATAGGGAACCAGATCAGGGTTGGTGCCCCGAAAGTGCATCATCAGCGGAGTGAACAAATAGTGGGCGAGTCCTGGTGAACGCGGCCCGGGGCTAATTATCCCACTGGGTTTGGACTCGGAACCGATCCCATTGGGAAATAGCGTACGGGCCACTTCGCCGTTCACGGTCGTGAGGGTCGGTTTCTTCGGGACGGCACCTCCCGGTATTCGGACACGGGGATGGTTGAATTCCGAACGCACTTTGGAGCCATCGAGGACCAACCGGTTATCCGATTCGAGCGTGATATCCTGGGGAGGGCTGAGTTTAATGGTGGTTGAACCCGTCTTCGCCACCTCAGCAGCAGCAAGCGGAGAATAACTTCCCTTTGCCACGAGTTCCGTGACATGGAACCGTACATCCACAGACTGGGTGGCCTTCTCACGCGCCGTTGCAGCGGCAACCAGTGGATCTTGACCCACTCCGCGTGGTGCGAGCAACAGGATGGCGACCAGTGCCACCACAACTCGAGTTGTTGCCATCCGGCACCTCCAGTTCAGCGATGGGTTCAAACGCAATGAGGTAATATGAAGTTACGGAATGATCGCAATGTCGCCATCAGCGCGGGTTGCGAGGGCGGGGAGTAGTTCGCTGGCGGAGTAGGGGAGGTAGCGAACGGAGGCATCGGCGAAGGCGAAGTTGCCACCGTTGGGGTGAAGGCTCCAGTAGTGCCCGATTGAACAAAGGGAATCGATGCGGCCGGGTGCAAAGGACGGAATCGATGCTGGACAGCCAACACCGTCGGAGGGTATCCAGCCCCGATGACCTGCCGGTAAGATTTGGCTCAGAGGACAAACACCACCATCCCAATTCGCGTACCAACCTCCGTAGTTCCCATCCACAAACCCCGGTCGCTCGCCGATCATCAGTGTCTGGGTCAGGCCGTCCTTCACATCGGTCATGCGAACCAGTAGATCAATGTGGAAGATGCCATCATTTGCGCGTTGATCGGTTCCTGCGATGCCGCGATAGCCGGTTAAGCCGATGGTGGTGCCCAGGCCGTTGGTGACAGCCCGGCGGCCATCAGCGGGGCAAACAAAAACGGGGACGGGAGTCGCCAGGACAACCGAGTGTTCGGAGCTGTGGCCCCGAGGGTCATTTTTGTGGGCAATCTCAACTTGTGACCACAGAGCAGCTTGTTCGAGGTACGGCAAGATCGCGGTCTGCCACGACAAACCAATTAGTGTGCGGTTTTCGATATAGGCTCGCGAATAACCTTCATCGCACCCTTTGGGAAACTGGTGTCGTGCATCCGAAAAGAGATGAACGCCAATGGCCAGTTGCCGCATATTGGAGGCACAGGCGACGCGGATTGCCGCCGCCCGTGCCCGCTGCACCCCGGCAACGAGCAACCCTGTCAGCAACCCCACAATTGCGATGACAATGATCACTTCCAGAAGTGAAACACCACAACGAGGATCGGGCGTACTCAACCGTAAGGTACGAGTGGTCAGATCAGCCGAATCTGCACGCGGAGAGAAGACTGCGGGTGTCATTTCTCACTCCTGCGGTGGTGGCAGTTATTGATGGATCATTTACCTCCACCTGTACCACCACTTGCAGGAAGGCATTTGTGTTGGAAAACTTCCCAATCTTGAATAATGCGTTGCACATTTTTTGCTTCGATCTGGTTAACTCCAGCAGCCCAATCACACTCCGGTGTACATGATTCATACTTCTCGACATAATTATTGAAAGTAGTGCCAACTTGTGTGCAACCAACTGAAGTTAAGATATCATCGCTTGCAGGTTTGCATAGGCTCCCGAAGCCTGCACAAAAAATACAGCTCTCGACCCAAAATTTACGGCAGGTACCATCTTTCATTTGGTGGTCAAACCGCATGCGACATTTGTTGTCGCAGCTTGCAGTTGCTGAAGAATAATAGGAACTGCTGTCGACCATAGTGCATATGAACAGAAACCAGGAAGCCAATACGACGCCGCGAAGTGACATTTGTGATCTCCATTGGAACAGGTTAAAGATAGAACCACCGATCCTGTAAACTTCCCATCGCCACTCGTGGTTCAACTACTCAAAATTCAGCGGTAGCGCGGGATCGCCAGCGCCGGGCCAACCAGGCGCACACCACAAGTAGGGCAACGAGCAATCCGATGCTGAGCCAGCGATTGCGCTGGAACCACGAGCTGCCCGGCGGGGCAATGGTGGTGGAGGTTTCGTTGCCCCAGAGATCGAGTTCTCGGAAATCACCATTCTCGGCCACAAGGTACTCTTTGCGCACCCGCTGATCATGAACCTTGCAACCCGGCGGGAAGACGATCTCGAACTCACTGGCATTGGGCGGGCTGTTGATGGCGATTTCCGTCACCGTGACGGACGAGCTCTTTTGAAGCTTTCCAGCATCGGTGTACTCGGTTCGTACCCACGACTTGGGAGCCGACCCAGCGTTGGGAATGGCCTGGTATTCGATGTCGTATTGTTCATACGGAACGCCACGCCGTAATTTGCGAAGGCGCACCAGCTCGTAGGTCTCCGTGTCGAACCAGAACTCCGCGATTTTGTCCTTCGAGATCTCGGAAGTGTAACTCTTGCAGGTCCTGGTACCAATCGGTTGCGTTCGTTCGGTGTTCTTGAGCGATTGAATCAGATAAGGAGCCCGATCACGAGTGGTCCCCCGAAAGTGCATCATCAGCGGAAGCAGATGGAAATGTCCTAAGTCTGAAGACTGAAGCCCAGGTCGAATAACCCCCCAGGGTTGTTGGGTCTTGGGATCGCTACCACTTTGCACGAGTGAACGAGACAATTCGCCATTTATGGTTGTAATCGCGGATCGATCCTTCGAAATTGTTCCAGCTGGAAGTTGAAAGAGAGGGTGCCGAAGTTCCACACGAGCCTTGGAACCATCCAGGACCAACCGGTTATCCGATTCCAGGGTCGTATCCTGGGCGGGGATGGCTTGGCCCGTTTTGGTGCCTGGCCGCGCCATCTCGGCGGCCTGTTCTGTATAGCTTCCCTTGGTCACGAGTTCCGTGATGTGAAACCGGACATCCACAGACTGGGTGGCCTTTTCTCGTGCCGTTGCAGCGGCAACCAGTGGGTCTTGACCCACCCCGCGTGGTGCGAGCAACAGGATGGCGACCAGTGCCACCACAACTCGAGTTGTTGCCATCCGGCACCTCCAGTACAGGAATTCATCCCGATTAATAACCGATCGCCGTGATCGGAACCTGTTGAAGCGTCACTTTGCCGTTGTGTTCGACAATCTCGACACGAAGCGAATGTTGTTCTTCGCTGTATGTGGTCATGCGTTTCGTGATTCGATAGCCGGGTCGATTGCCTTCGAGCTTCACTGGAGTCACGGTCACCGAAGGATGATCAGCTTGAACCGAGCGTACCGTAAAGGGACTCTTCGTGAGCGATTCCCAGGAAACGATGTCCTCTGCGATTGCGTTGAGCTTGATTCGGCCCAGCCTGATTTCACGTGGAACAGCGATCACGTCAGATACCACTTCACCTGTCAGACGGATGGTACTAGCAGGCAAGGCTTGCCCGCTGTGACTGAACGGTGTCAACGTAATCGAGTTGTCGAAGCTAGCGGGCACCAGAGGCTCACGCATCCTGAACGTAATTTGGCCCTTTTGTGTTGTTGAACACAAATCATGAGGAATGTGCACAGCCCAAACATCACTACCACTCACAGCAATATTCCCAACATGACTCGCGACTTCAACATCGACAATGCTTTCGATTTCTTGCTGATTGGTAGAAATCATCCCGTACGAGAGCTGGAGTTTCGACAATCGTAATGCGGGTAACACTCGACAAGTCAATAGAACGCCCAATTGTTCTGGCTGTTTTCCGGGCGACGAGTAGCCGATCTGTATCGGGAACTCAAGTTGTTCGCTCTTGCCTTGTTGCTTCTGACAGCCAGATACCATGCGGAGGGCAAGTGTGATCTCGACAGGTTGAGTAGCGCCAGGTGGAATTGAAAATGAGCTACTCGGCGTCATTTGCAAGCAGTCGCAGTTGCCCACAATGCTACTGACAAATATCGGGTTACTGGATTGGTTCGTGATCGTAAGAGTGTGCTGTGTGGCAGCGGTTTCGTGCCGAGTACCCAGATCCCCCCCTATGTGAAGCGGGCAAGTATCCCAAATTAACTGGTTGGGTTTTGAGGATTGTTGAAACCAAATCGACGCTGCGATCGCAGGCGCCAGGCACAATCCGAGTATTTGATACGCACGCATGTGTGACCGGTTGTCAGGGTCTTTGCGCGGCAAAAAGTTCGTGGATGCGAGCATAATTACTGATAAACGGCCCGTCAACAAAAATCGCGACGAATTCCCGAATGCAGCTAATAAATAATCTTTTGACCGTTGGGCTTCAGTTCAGTTACGAGAGCCGAAGCCCAACAGGAACATCATGCCGGATGCGGACTGCGTTTACAAGTTGGTTGTCACTTGCTTTTAATTTATCGCTCGTTTGCCTGAGAATTCGGTGAGAGCTTGGCCGCACCTTGCGTGGCAACGTGGTAGCGATCGAGTGGCACGTCGGTCCATTCTTGCTTGGCTCCGTTCGGCCAGATCACGGTGAGCTTGGTGATCGTGTCCGCTTTGCCGAGGCCGAACACGAAGCGGCGATCGGGTGAGGAGGCATAGCTGCCGCCCCCCTTGGCGAAGCGGGTTTGCGTGCGACCAGCTGCTTCCACGATGACCCGAGCCCCGACGATATCGCGATTCCCTTCGCCCTTCAGTTGGATGCCGAGCCAGTGGTGGCCCTCGTTGGGGAGCACATTGCGCAGCACCGCGGCCGGCTCGTTCATGTTGCACACCACCTGATCGCATCGGCCATCGTTATCGAGATCGACGAGCAGCGAGCCCCGGCTGAGGTGCGGTTGCTGGAAGTACGGACCACCGCGTTTCGTGGCGTCGGTGAACTTGCCCTCGCGGTTGAGAAAGAGCACGGGGTTCTGCTGACGGCTCGCCGTGGTCGGAAAGCGAATGGCGTGGCCGTTATTGATGACGATATCTTCCCAGCCATCGAGGTTCAGATCGACGAATCCGGTGCCCCAACCCACGTACTTCTGGCCGATGACGCCGATCCCCGTGGCCTGCGTGGCGAAGACGAACAGCGCCTTGTTCTCTACCGAGCGGTTGCGATAGAGCGCGTGGAACTCGTTCTCGTAGTTGGTCACCCACAGGGCCGGCTTGCCCGTACCTTCGGGGTCGCCGGCGTCGAGCCCCATGCTCCCATTGGGCGAACCGCTGCCATCGAGGGCCACACCCGAGAGCATGCCTTGCTCGGCAAAGCGGATCTTGCCCGGCTCCGACTTGTTCACGTACAGGAAGTTCGCCACGGTATCGTTGGCGACATACACATCTGGTTTGCCATCGAGGTTCACATCGACCACGACCACGCCCAGCGCCTTGCTCGCGTGCTCGCCACCCTTTTGAATGCCGGCTTCCGCGCTGACATCGACAAACTTGCCGTTGCCCATGTTGCGATAAATCTTGCTGGGGAGGCCCTTGAACTTCTTGGGTGGGCAGACATCGGGCGTTTTGCCGTCGTAGTTGCAAGCGGGGTTGTTCTCGAAGGACCAGTCGACGTACTGGCAGATGAACAGATCGGGGAGGCCATCGCCATCGAAGTCGGCCCAGGCGGTGCTTGTGGCCCAGGTGATCCCTTCGGCGAGCCCGGCCGCAGCGGAGACATCGACGAACTTGCGACCACCTTGACCAGCGGGTTCGTTGTGGAACAGTGCCACGCGGCCCCAACCGCTCACGAGAAGATCGGGCCAGCCGTCGCGGTCGTAATCGGCCACCGCGGCTCCGTGCGAGTAGAACCACGGCTTGCCTTCTGCGAGTGTGCCCAGACCGACCGCTTCGGTGACATCGGTGAACTTGAAGTTGCCCGTATTCCGAAAGAGCTTACACGGGTGGCCCAGGATCTGCTTGTTGTCTTTGCCGCCGAAGTGCCCGCCACCGCACAGAAAAATATCCATGAGGCCGTCTCCATCGTAATCGATGACAGCACCGCCACCGCCCAGCGATTCCAGGATGGTAAGGTGCGGCGGTTGCACTTCCTCGCCATTGCGATAGGCGAAGTTGATGCCGGACGCCGCGGTCACATCGTCGAAGACATCGGGGCCGGTGAGCAACGGATTCGTCGCGGGCTCTTCCGGTTTGGGCTTCGGCTCGTCCGGGGTATTGCCGCGGCATCCGATCAGCGCAAGCGCAGCAACAACTGCGAGCACGGGCCATGGGGTGAACCTGCTCATGAACGATCCTCAACGGGAGAAGAAGAACGATTACTTGCCGGGCGGACGGAGTTGCCGGCGGTGATGCGCGGCCTTTTCTGCGTCGCCTTTCTTTTCGTAATACGCTGCCAGTGCCTGGTTCGCTCGCTGATTTGTGGGATCGCGTTCCAGGGCTCGTTCCGACCAGTACTGGCCGAACTTCTCGCGGCCGATCTGGAGGAACAGCTCGCCGATCTCGGCGTACTCATCGGCGCGGGCCGTGGGGCTATCGGCGGCGTCCTTGAGTAGCTCATTGATCCGCTCGACGATGGCCCGCTTCTTCTCGAAATCCGCGAGCACCTCGGCGGCTTCCTGGGTTCGTCCTTGTGCTTGCAGTACCGGGGCGAGCACGAACAGCGCCTCGGTGTCGGAAGGGTCTTCTGCCAATACGGTGCGCAATCGCTGCTCGGCCTCCGTGATCCGGCCATCTTGCAGATCGAGGTTCGCCAGTGTCACCAGCAGGGCCGGGTCTTTGGGGAGATGCACCACCGCCGCTTCCATCAATGTGCGGGCTTCTTCAGCGCGGCCTTGCAAGAACCGGCACATCCCGAGCCGAGCCTGGACCAACGGATCGTTCGGTGCTTTCTCGTACAGCCGTTCCAGGTGGGGCAGTGCATCGGGGGTTTGCTTGTCTTCGAGGTACATCTCGGCGATGCGCAGCCGCACGGGGATCTGTTCCGGGTCGAGTTCCAGCGCCTTCTGGTAATCCGTCATCGCGGCTTTGGCGTTATTGAGCCGTTCGAGCGACCAACCGCGCCACTGATACGGTTTGGGATTATCGGGTTGGTATTCGATCCAGCGACTGAGGCAGGCGAAGGCCGGTTTATAGCGCAAACGAAGGATGTAGGTGCGGGAGATAGTTTCGAGAATGGCTTGCGAATCGGGATGCCCCTTCTCGACGAGTTCGAACAGTGCCGGCGCGAGTTCATCGATCTCGCCACCCTGGGCTCGCATCAGCAAGAACTCGAGTTGCACCGCTTCGGTAGCGCCCCCTTCGAGTTCCAGGCACCGGTTCAGATAGCGCTCGGCAGCCTGAAGATCGCCATTGAGGCGTGCCGCGCGTGCTGCCAACACGTGAACCTCGGTGCTTCGTGGCCACACGCGCAGGCAGAAAGCCAGCCGTTCCTTGGCATCCTGGGTGCGTTCTTCTTTCACCGCGACTTGAGCCGCTTCCCACTGGTGCATGGCATAGCGCCAGACCCCGAACGCGGTGCCGCTCAGCAGAACGAATATGACTGCCAGGGTCCACCAGGGGTGACGACGCAACTTGGCTCCCGCACGAAGCGGTAAACGGACAAGCGTGGCCAGTGGAGAGGACATCAACGGACCTCGGCCGTGGTGCAGTGGGGATGGATGCCGGCGCGAGACAAGATGCATCGCCCGTCAAACAAACTCGCCGGCTCTGGAACAAGTGAATTGTACCCAGAGCCGGCGTGGAAAAAGCGACTTTCAAGCGGAATGCAATTAGTCGACCAATTCGATGTTCTGCACCTGACGGCCCTTGGAGAGTGTGACTGCAAGCGGCGACGTCTTGGAGTTGTTATACTTCTCCGGAATCTTCATATAGTTCTCAGCCGGAGACGGTGCAGAAGAGTAGCCAGACGGTGGTTGCTGAGTCGAGACCTTGTTGCGCCGTTCGGCATCTTTGCCTTGGGCTGTGTTCTTGTTACCCGGGTTGATCGTTTCAGTTTCGACAACCACGACCAGTTCGCCTTCCGGGATATCCGTGGCGGTATAAGTGCCATCGGGGCTGATCTGGGCGGGATACTCGATCCCTTCGGGAGTCACGAACTTCATGGTGCCAGCTTTGAGCGGCTTACCATTGTAAGAAACACTGCCCGACACCTTCGCAGGAGCCATTTTATTGCCAGAACAGCCCACGATTAACAGACTGCTGGCAACGATCGCGCACGGGATTAACGTGATACGTGTCATGATGGATGCAACCTCAGAGTGAGTTCGGGAGAACTGAGCTTGGGGATTAGCTCAGAAGGCGGGAGAGGCGAGCACCGATCGGTTGATCGGCTGCCTATCCCGCCTAGTACTGACATTAGTAGTCTTGGCAGCCTAAGCTTACCAATCGCTACCGAGGACGAAGCCGTCGTTGGGAACCAGAGCGCGAACCCAGGTGGCCGGGCTGGTACTCGGGTTGACCGCGCGAACGCTGCCATCCATCATGAGGCACTGAATGCCGCTGGCGGTGAAGGACTGCAAGCGGGTCGGATCGCACTGGGCGACCGGCGGAGCAATCTGGGGAGCCGCGAAGTAGGCCGAGATCCCGGTCACGCGGTCCATGGGGTACTGCGGGGAAGCCTGGCCCATCGCGCTGATGCTCGAGAACCGGGCAGGCAACCAGTATGAAGGCGAGTTGAAGCAGTTCTGCTGAGCGTAGTTCTGGGAGACTGGACCTGCGAGGGTACCGTCTTCTTGCCAGCTTCGTTCGGCGTAAACCGACGAGTTGTCCCATTGCGGGCCAGGCCCACAGATGGCGTAGCGCTCGAGGAAGCCGATGGTGTTCGAGGTACCGTCCTGGAAGGTGCTAGGAATACGGGCCTTACCACCAACTTGCCAGTCTTCGTCCCAGCCGCCACCGAAGGCGTGCCAGTTCGCATGATAGCTGGCCGCACCACCGCGATCCCAAGCAGTGCCTTCACCGCCGGCGCTGGGGTCGTTCGGGGCGAGGTAGGTCTTCACCTTACCCTGGCCGGTGCTCTTGGTTCGCCACGATTGCGAGCCGCTGCCACCGTTGCCATCGTTCGGCGAAATCCAGGCCGCCTTGTAGAGGTTATCCTGTTCGATGTACGGCAGCAGGAAATAGTGCATGGTCCCGAAGCGGGACGGAATCGAGTCGAGACCCCAGTTGGTGTTGTTACAGGTTTGGGGGAAGCAGCCCACCGTGGTCGGGAGCTTCTGGTTGGCATCGTTGCAATTGTGGATTGCAAGGCCAATCTGCTTGAGGTTGTTTTGGCTCTGCGTACGAGCAGCAGCTTCGCGAACCTTTTGTACTGCTGGGAGCAGCAGACCGATCAAAATCGCGATGATAGCGATTACGACCAGCAATTCGATCAGCGTAAATGCTGATCTCCTACGGAAAGACAGTTGCATACATTCACCCGCGAAAGAGGTGGTGGAAGAGATAGAGCGGGCACAAAACACAGATCTTCTATGTATTCGTCGATTTCAGGTCAGATGTCAACCCTTTACTCTCGAATTTGCTGAGAATTTCCTCATTACTTCAAGAATGGTGCGGTTATCCAACCCTTTCGGATCGTTGACTTCATCCTGTGCCTGCCATAGAGTGACTGTCGCTTGATGAAATCACCCGCACCTCTCGATGCAACTTCCATGCCATCGCCAGTTCCCGCTGCCACTCAACCTGGTCTAACCCAACCTGTTGGTCCGCTTGCGGAACGCGATGGCCGAATCGTCCCACAAGCTGCCCCGCCCGCTGTGCTCGATCACCTTCCGATTGGGGGCATGGCGTTTATCGCTCTCTTCGGCGTGCTGCTGGCATCGTTTCCCGCGCGCAATCTCGATCTCTGGCAGCACCTGGCCGAGGGGCGCAGTCTCATCTCAGGGAACGGGAGTTTCAGCCCCACCTGGCTTTACGATGTGCTGAGCTATGGCGTGTTTTCTCTCGGTGGCACCTGGCTGGTTGCCCTGAAGGCGCTCCTGATCGGCGCTGTCGGGGTTCTCATGCTGGTGCTCGCGCGACCGCGCAGTCACGCCGGTATCGCTATCGCCGTCACCAGTCTGGCGCTCTTGAGCATGGGGAGCCGGTTGATGCTCCAGCCTGCGACCTTCTCGCTGGTGTTCCTGGCACTGGTTCTTTGGCAGCTATTGCGTGATGAACGCGAACCGCGGCCTCAGGTGAACTACTGGCCCGACTGGTGGCTCGCGCTGGTCTTTCTGGTCTGGGCGAACGTGGATCTTCGGTTCGTGCTCGGCCTCGGGGTCGTTGCTCTGACGTGGCTTGGGCAAGGGTTCGATCGGGGAGCACGTTCGGATCGCGGTGGCTTTGCTCTGCGCCGCATGGCCGCGTTTGCGTTGCTCGTCGCCGTGTGCTGCCTGAGCCCGTCTCATGTGAACGGCTTGCGGTTACCGCCGGAACTTTACAGCGCGGCGGCCTCGTTGCATGATACGAGCGGTCAGGTTCAATCGGTGAACTCGCCATTCGATCGCGACTACTTGCGGCTATTCCAGGAAAGCCCGGCCGCGCTGGCGTTCTACCCGTTGATGGTGCTGGGGCTGCTTTCCTTCCTCGTGAACCGGCGCGAATGGCGATGGTCGCGGTTCTTGCCGTTCCTTGGATTAGGGGTTGTTGCCGCTCTGCAGGTTCGGCTGGTTCCGTTCTTCGCGCTCGTGGCCGGCCCCATCATGGCCCGCAACCTGCAAGAGTACTTTACCGCACAGGACGATACGAAGCCGCTGCGGCCACTCTGGCGACGGCTGCTCCAGGGCTTGTCGGTGGTGTTGGCAATCGCGTTTCTGATCGCCCTTTGGCCGGGGTGGCTCCAGGGGCCACCGTTCGAACGCCGGCGCTGGGCAGTGGAAACGCCCACCACGCTCAAACAAGGGGCCGAGTTCCTCCAGAGTGCCCAGCAGCAGAATCGCTGGTCTGATCGCTCGCAAACCCTTCATGTGTCGCCCGACGCCGTGGGTGCGTTTGCGTGGTTCTACCCGAACGATCGTGTCACGCGCGATGGGCAAATCCTGGAGCTGCTTCTCGATCCGGAACAAACCGAGCGTGCCCGCGAGCAACTCCGCAAGCTGGAGATCAATCGGGTTGTCGTGCATGCTGGCGACCCCAGCGGCGCATCTCTGACGCTACTGGACCGGTTCCTGACTGAACCCCAGGAGTGGCCGGTCCTGCACCTGGCCGGGGGCGTGCTGGTCTTCGGCTGGCGTGACCCGGCCCGGGCTCCGGGCGATGATCCGTTCGTGGGCTGGGAAGTCAATCTCGATCAACTCGCGTTCCGACCGAC
>JBGTAO010000503.1:0-5909 GCA_041749835.1 Gemmata sp.
GGGTGCCGTGGCCCGTTCGGGTGTCATGTTTGGGACGGGAGTTTCGGTGTACTGCGCGGTGTACCAACCCATGCCGGTGGTGTCGGTGTATTCGTAGCCCCAGTTTTCGGTGAAGGTCCATTCGGTGCCGAACTTGCCGGGGTCGGCAACGGGCAACCGTTGGGGCGGCGGAGCAACCGGCCCAACCAGACAAGGACCAGCCAGCACCGGCTCAACCGTTCCACCGACTACTTCACCAATGGTGCTGCTGGGCACTTCTCGCCCTTCGAGAACTTCGACTTGTAGTCGGGCGGAGCACACCGCATTCCATTCGCGGATCATCACAGCCATCCTCGATCTCCAAACTTGAGGAAAATCCGCTCCGTGCAAAGATTCGGTACCACAAAAGATCGAGCGGTACTAGTGAACCTTGCCCTGGAGGTTGTCGCTTGATTTCAGTGCGGGAAGGTGTGTCGGCTTTGGTGTGGATTCGCTTTCCAACACTGGAACGCGAGCCACTGCGGTACTTGCGCGAGACTTTTGGGAAATCACGGATGGGGAACGGTGCGGCGCTCAGTCGCGGCACGGCGGGCGAACGACTTGAGGAAATCGACTTGCTCTGACGTAATGGCAGTGACGGGGATCACCAGCGAAGAACGATCGAGATGGAGCACCGTCCAGGAGTCTTGCCCCTCGGTGCGGAAGACTTGAATGATTCCGTCGAGAAGTCGCGTCTGGTGTTGGTTGCCACAGCGGACCGTGAACGCGGTGGCGGCGACCTGAATGTGCACCGGCCGCGGCGAGCGAAGCATCAGATCGATTAGCAGAACCATCAACCCGCGGTACAGAATCAGCGGGACGAGTAGGAGCAGAAGCAGCCACGCCGAGACATCGGAAGCGAGTACCAGGGCTCCGATCCCGAAGCCAATGGAGCCTGCGATGGCGGGCACCCAGGGTATCAGCTCTACCGCAGCCCGCTCGCGCCGCGATGGCGTGTAATGCAGTTCGAACGGCGTGATGGAATGACCTCCGTTACGATCCCGGGAAGCACTCCAGGCGGATCTGGGCTTCCGCATCCGACCGATTCTCGATGATGAACCAACTCATCCCCGGCGGCACCGTGACTCGCCCCTCGTAACTTGGAGGCGTGCCATCGACTGACAGCAGTACGTCGGCCTTGCTCATTGCGGCGGGGTTGCCGCTGGTCAGTACCTTGTAGCCCCTATCGGTGATGATGGTGATGGCCACGGGTGCCGGTGACGAAACCCGGAACACGACGACACCGCCCTTCTTCGAGCCGAAGTCGCGATTCCACTCCCGCCGTGCCGGCACGGTCTTCGTTCCTTCGAGGAATGGCTTGGCGCTGATCGCACCTTTCGGAACGCCCGCCGAACCAGTTGGTACAGGCCCGGCGGGGGTTGTGGGTGACCCGGTATCGTACGGCGCGGGCGTCTTCTTCTTGTTACAGGCGGCGGAGGCCAGAACCCCGGCCGCGAGCAGAACAACAGCAATCGTCCGCATACAGTGGTTGCCTCAGGCGCTGGGTTCTTCCAGGTAAGTGTAGCCTTCCAGCCCATTCTCATAGAACTTGAGGAAGTGCTTGGCCTCGGCGGTGGTGATGCGGTTGTGCCGCACGGCCTTCTCCACATCCTTGCGCATCCGGTCCATGAGTTTCTCGGCGCTGTACTGAACATAGTTCAGCACCTCGGTCACGGTGTCGCCTTTCACCACCGAGTCGATGCTCGGGGTGCCATCGTCTTCGAGGGAAACGTGAACGGCGTTGGTATCGCCGAAGAGATTGTGCAAGTCGCCCAGGATTTCCTGGTACGCACCCAGCAGGAACCCGCCGATGTAGTACGGTTCGTTGCCATCGTGTGGGTGCAATTCGAGCGTGCTTTTCACATCACGCAGGTCGATAAACTGATCGATCTTCCCATCGCTGTCGCAGGTGATATCACCGAGCACGGCCCGCCGAGTGGGCGGCTCCGTGAGCCGGTGAATCGGCATGATCGGGAACAATTGGTCGATGGCCCACGAATCGGGCATGCTCTGGAAGACCGAGAAGTTGCAGAAGTACGTGTCCGAGAGCATGGCATCGAGCCCGCCGAGTTCCTCGGGCACATAATCGAGGTCGCGCACGATCCGCTGAAGCTTGCGCCCGAACGCCCAGAACAGCCGCTCGGCCAACGCGCGCAATTCGATACTCAGGTGCCCCAGGCTGAACAATGTCAGCGTCTTCTCCATGTGCTCACTGGCGTCGTGGTAGTACTCCAGGAAGTTCTTCTTGTTCACTTCCTTGTAGGTCGCATACATGTCCTTGATGGGCTCGGGTGCATGGTCGGGGAGCGTATCGGGGGCGGTGCACTGATCGAAGTCCGAGGTGCCCAGCACATCGAAGACGAGCACCGAGTGATACGCCACAACCGCCCGGCCGCTTTCCGAGATGATGGCGGGGTGTGGCACGCCGGCTTCGTCGCACACTTGCTTGATGCGGTACACCACGTCGTTGGCGTACTCTTGCAATGTGTAGTTGGTGCTACTCTCGAAGACGCTTTGTGAGCCATCGTAGTCGATGCCGAGGCCGCCCCCCACGTCGATATACTTGAGCCCGGCCCCAAGGCGATACAACTCCACGTACACGCGGGCTGCTTCCGTGAGCGCATCCTTCACCTTGCGAATATCGGACACCTGCGAGCCCATGTGGAAGTGCGTCATCTGCAAGCAATCGCCGAACCCTTTGCTCGTCAGGTATTCGTGTGCGTGCAGTACTTCGGTGAGGGTGAGGCCGAACTTGGAGCGGTAGCCGGCGCTTCCCTTCCACCGCCCCGAACCGCGACTGGCCAACTTCACGCGCACACCCAACGGCTGCCGAACGTCCAACTCCTCCATGTATTTCACGAGCAGTTCCAGCTCGGTGAACTTCTCGACCACCGGAATGATGTTCTTGCCGATCTTGCGAGCAAAGACGATCGTCTTGATGAACTCGTCGTCCTTGAAGCCGTTGCAGATAATCGGTGTCTCGCCAGTGCCGTTGGTGAGCGCCAGCACGGCCAGCAACTCCGGCTTACTGCCCGCTTCGAGCCCGAAGCCGAGCTTCTTGCCGAAGTTCAACACCTCTTCCACCACGTGGCGCTGCTGGTTCACCTTGATGGGGTAAACGCAGTGGTAGTTGCCCGTGTAGCCGTACTCGGTGCGAGATTTCTCGAAGGCCGCGGCAATCTCGCCGATGCGGTGTTCCAGGATATCGGTGAAGCGCAGCAAGAGTGGTGGCTGAATGCCACGGGTGCGGATCTGATCGACCAGTTCCTTGAGATCAATGGCCCGTTCGGGATCTTTGTTGGGGTGAACGGTGACGTGACCGAGCTTGTTAATTCCGAAGTACCCTTTGCCCCAGTTCTTGACGCCATAGGTCTCGAAGGCGTCTTGTAGTTTCCAGGAGGGGTACCTCTCGGCGTCGGTGATGCGCCGGGCGAGCGTCTTGGCCATCAAAAGAGCCTTTCCCGGTATCGGGCTGGCGGTAAGGGAGATCGCAATTTCTCTACTATACGTGGGCGAGTCCTGTCCGCAATGTCGATTGCGCATGCAAAAGGCCCCCGGAGGGCCAGGGGCCAGGTTTCCGGGGGCTCGCACTGGGGCGAACGTGGCGCTCAGTTGACATCGAAGGTAAATTCGTTGACGTCGCCTTTCTTCACCGTCACCTTCATGAACGGTTGCTGCGGGTTACTGAACTGGGGCTTCAGCCGGGGCGGGCCTGCGGAGGAACCGCGGCTCTCCTCATCGCCCGTGGTCAACGAGATCCCCTTCTTGTTACCGTTGGCTTTCGGATTACCGCGCCAGTCCACGGTCACGCCATACTCGCCTTCCGGGGCACCGTCGTCCTCGCCGTAGGTGGAGAGTTTGAAACTACCGTCTTCCTGGACCCGGCCGAACGGCTTACCACCGATCTTCTTTTCCAGATTCGGATCGGTCGGGTGGAACACGACCAGTGCTCCCACGGGTGCCGTGGACTTATTGAAGACCACCTTGCCACTCGCGGGTACCGTTTCCGGCTTGCCACTGCCGCACCCCATCATGAAGAGTGCGGTTAGCAGGATCGCTGCGGAGGAAACCTTCATCGTCGACTCCAAAATCAGTCGGTGCTGGGGCTGGTTTCAGCAGTTGTCAGGCTTCCACCTTGAGCCGTGATGAGCGCGGCGTAGGTTTGCGGGCTGATCGACTCCCGAACGAAGCGGACACTGCCATCGCTAAAGACATGCATAGCCCCGCCCGAGTGGAACGAGTAGGTCTCGTTATTGTTATGGCAGTTGATGACACAGTTGCCGGGACTCGACGTATTGGTCTTCGAGACCGCGCCATCCAGGCCATAATCGTTCTCATGGTGACCCCAACCGCCGTCGTTGAGGTTGTTCGCTACCTGGGAGCCGCCCACATAGCGACCCGGGCGGCCCGCATCTTCGCAGAGCAAGATCGTGTTCGAGGTACCATCGGTGATCCCGGTGATGGCGTATGGCTCCATCTGCGGAAAGCCGATCAACGCTGCCCCGGCTCCTCGAATCTGCGGCCGCATCGCGCTCCAAAGCTGGGTTTGCGAGGTTCCCGCTGGGTAACCGAAGAAGGTGATCGATCCCTGATTGATCGAGCTACAGGTGGCGTAATCGGTCACCGCCAGGTTCTGGTACGGGAACGGCGCACCAAAGGTGAAGGTGCCGTTAACGCGCCGTTCCGTTCCTCCGGGGGAGGCGGGGCAGATGAAGGTTTTGATGGGGTTCTGGAGCACCGCCTGGTTGTTCGGCGTTCCCGGAACGATCGACGGCGACGACATCCACGGGAACCGCATATCGTACAACTTGAAGGTGTTATCTTGTTCGATGTACGGCAGCAGATTCACCGCCCACGAGTGAACGATACCGGGGTACGGAAAGCCGGGGTTGCCGGGTTGGCCCGGCGCGGCACCGAGTTCGATGATCAAGCTGGGTGGCAGCTTCGAGTACGAGCTTTCGTAGTTCATGGCCGCCAGGCCCAACTGCTTCATGTTGTTGGAGCAGCTCATGCGTGCCGCGGCATCACGGACCTTTTGCACGGCGGGGAGCAGCAGCCCGATCAGAATCGCAATAATCGCAATGACCACGAGCAGTTCGATGAGTGTGAACCCGTTGCGGGTGCGCGGACGGAGCATGGAAGACCTCGATGGCGACGGAGAAATGCTGGGTAATGGGGCACACTGATTGATTGTGGCGGGTTCGAAGTCCGCAGACCGTCAGGGTTTGATGCGAATTGCGTGAATGATTGATGAGGAGCCGCGGTGGGGAAGTGGCCAGGAGTGCGATGCCAGGTCTTCCCGTGCGACCCGTCCATCGGCTACAATGGTGCGATCCCGATCAACACCCCCGAATAATTCGGCCACGAACCGCCCGACGTGGGCGATGCGCCGCATCATCCGCCCTGTCTGGAGCTCGGGGCGGCTCGGGGCGGCTCGGGAGCTGGAGAAGAGTTTCATGCCCAGCCCATTCCCCGGAATGGACCCCTACCTGGAACATCCGCAATTCTGGCCGGCGTTCCAGCACCAGTTACTGGCGTGCCTGTACCAGATCCTGCTGCCGGGGTTGGTGGATCGCTATCGCGCGCGTGTGGGAAGTCGCACCTACATTTCCGAGATGCCGCTGTTCACTTCCATCGTTCGAGAAGAGTACAGCGAAGAGTTCATCGAGATCCGCAGCCGCAGCGACAACAAGCTAGTCACGCTGGTCGAAGTCGTGAGCCCGGCGAACAAAACCACTCCCAGTGGCCGGCAGATGTATCTGGACAAGCGGCGGGATTCGCTCGCGCAGCGGGCCGGGGTCGTCGAGATTGATTTGGTCCTCCAGGGCAAGCCCACGCTGAGCTACTCCCGCGATGGCTTACCCGAGTTCGATCACGCGGTCTCGGTGACC
>JBGTAO010000504.1:0-9341 GCA_041749835.1 Gemmata sp.
CGCTCAGCCTGCGCTGGGCTCGCCGGGCCGGTGCCACACCTTCCGGTGTCGCCTGGGCAGCTGCGGCGAGTGTAGCCTTCTACCCGTGGCTTCACGAATTCAACCATGTGCAGCGTGATGTCTGGATGATGTTGCCCGCGCTGGCCGCAGTCGGGCTGAGGCTCCGGCGTTTCGAGAAGCCCCACTCCACATTGGGTTGCCTCGCCGAAGGGGTGTTGTGGGGTGTGGGGTGTTGGATCAAGCCGCATCTCGTCTTGATCGCGGCACTGGTCTGGTTGACGACCGCTGCGCGGTTCGCTTCCCGTCGCCGGGCGCTGTTCGATCTCGCTACCACGGTGGGTGGCGGAGTATTGATCGGTCTGGCGGGGCTGGGGTGGTTGTTCGCCACTGATACGTGGAGCCACTTCGTGGATGTCTGGGTGAATTGGAACACCTCGTACGCGGCCATCGTGCGGAAGGAGTTGCCGTTCCGAATCATCACGCAGCTCGATTACTTTCCGCCATATAGCGTCTGTGCTGTGCTGGCTGTCCCACTTGCGTGCTGGAACCTGCGCGATCGCGCTTCGACAGATCCGGTCGCTTTTGCTCGTGCCACGCTGGCCACACTCTACCTGGCCTGGCTTCTCGTGTCGCTGCTGTTGCAGCGGCCTTTTCACTATGTGCATGTGCCCGAGACGCTACTGATGCTGGGGCTCTTCGCCGCCAACCGCTGGCCAGTACCCGCCATCTTGGTCTTCATTCAGCTCGTGATCGGCTCGCTGCTGCTGGTAGCCGACACGCAGCCGCGCTGGCAGCAGATGCACCAACAATCGCGGCGTTCGTCGTGGAGTTACCGACAACTCGCTGAACGGCATGCACTCTTTGAACTCGACCGAACAAGGTTGTGGCTGGCCTGCTGGGAGCGAGAGCCGTCACGAGATGTGCGGAAAAGCGTGGGCCGTTGGGTCGATCATTTTGGCGGGATCGACCCCGTGGAACTCGGAGCCGTCGCCGACTTTCTGCGTGAGCAGCACTTGCGTGATGGCGAACTGATCGCCTGGCACGACTCACCGCATGCGCTGTACCTCGAACTTGGGAAAAGCCCGGGGTTGCGGTTTCAGCATGTGGGTACGGCCTGGAGCCTGGGGCCAAGGCAGCGGGCGCAAATCCTGACGGAACTCCAGGCGGCATTGCCACGAGCACGGTTCGCGGTTTCTGATCTGCACCGTATCACCCGCGAGCACGGCCAACTGAACTTCGTGTCGGCCGATGGATTACCCACTCTGCTACCCGCGTGGCAGAAGGAGCACTTTCCGTTCGATCAGCCGGTGGTGTTCCGGTCGCCAAGTGGCCGCTATCTGGTGCATTCGATCCGGAACCCGGTGATCGACAGCGTCATCCCGGAGACGCTGGATCAACCAAAACCGAATCCAATGCCGTGACGAATGACATCGCGGCCAGTAACGGTCATTATTCGCTTGACCCGTTCGCGTGGATCTCCGAGCATGAGTAGACGCTTATTCGTTCAGCTACTGAGTTGAATTTGTTGCCCGAATGCAAACTGAGCGGGCGTTATCTCATTCCAAGCGGGAATTCGCCATGGCTATACTCAGGGTTAACTGTCCGGAGTGCGATACCGCGATCCGGAAGACAATCGATGCGGTCGACGAACCGACCGAGTTCACGCTCCGCTGTCCCAACCCAAAGTGCCGGGCGGAATTCACCGCAGAAGTGGAGCCCGAAGCGCCCCAGGTTCGTGCTTCAACCAAGAAGAGTGTTGGTACCGGCAAGAAGTCGGGGAAGGCGAGCCGCCGCCGTGACAGCGCGGGTGACGACAACCCCTCCAAAAAGAAGATGATCCTGGGCGGTGTCGCAGCGGGGATCTTGCTGCTCGGTGGAGTGATGGCCGCCGTGATCTCGATGTCGGGTTCCAAATCCAAGCCCGACGAAACGGCCAAGAACGGTGACACCGCGCCCGTGTTCGAACCGAAGATTGTCACGCCAGCGCCCAAGGGTGGTGGGCCAAAAGGGAACCCGGCCCCGGGCAATGGCGGGCTCATTCCGGGCGTGATCAGCCCGAATCCCAACCCCGGGAAGAACCCACCTCCGAAGCTTCAAGACCCCGATGACGATCTGCCGCCGGGCGTCTCCTTGCCGCCGCCGCCGGTTGTGCGTGTGGGCAAATCGCTGGCCGTCGAGCAAACGGCACCCATCGCTCGTCCGCCTGCCGCTCCGCCGTTGCTTCCCGATGAAGATCCTTTCGTGCGCTCCAAGGGCTTCCACGTGGAAGGCGCGCTCCCACCGCTCCCGAAATTGCCGCCGCTCAAGGAACGGCCGCTGTTGAATCTCGATTCCGGTGGGCACTCGGCGCTCGTCAAGAACGCCTTTATCACGCCGAAGGGTGACCGCGTGGTCACTGTGGGCGAAGACAAAGCCGTGCGCATCTGGGATATTCGTTCACGTGAGATCCTGCACACCATCCGCTTGCCCGCCGGACCCGGCGATGAAGGTGCGCTGCAGGCGGCGGCACTCGCTCCCAACGGGAAACGCCTCGCGGTTTCTGGAATCCCACTGAAAGGGCTGAAGCCGGGCACGTACCCCATTTTCATTCTTGATGTCGATACCGGCGCACTGGTGAAAACCATCTCGGCTGCCAGCGAGATTGTCGAAAGTCTCGATTTCTCCGCCGATGGGAACAAACTCGCCGCTGGCTGCATCGATGGCGTGGTGCAACTGTTCGATGTCAACACGGGTCGGAAGACCGACGACGTCTCGGCTCACCGCGCGCCGATCCGCGAAGTCCGCTTTAACCCGCGTGCCAAGATTCTGGCGACGCTGGGGCTGGATAGCACCGTCAAAATCTGGAACCTCACCAACGCGGCCCGGAGCGTGAGCCTGAGCATTACCGGGCTGGGGCCGACAACTCTGGCGTGGTCCGGCGATGGCCGCACCTTGGCCGTGGGAGGCATGAATGGTGAGATTATGCTGTTCACCGTGGAAGGGCAACACACACGAACGCTGCCCGCGCGGAAGATCGAGGGTGAAACCGTCGGTGTTCAACGCATCCAGTTTCTCGCCAGCGACGCTTCGCTTGTCTACTGCGGCGTGGGCGGGAAAGCACAGGGCTGGGCCGGGGTGATCTCGGCGGCCAATGGCGAGACACGCGTTTCCTTCACGGGTCACAACAACACCGTCTTTTGTGTCAACGTCTCGGCCGATGGGACTCGTGCGGTGAGCAGTGGGGGGAACCAGAACGAAGCGTTCGTGTGGTCGACAGCCGATGGTAAGGTGATCGCCCGCTTGGCCGGCAGTGGTCAGGGTGTCTGGGGTATTGGCTGGGCCAATGATGGGAAATCGATTGCCTGGGGCACCAGCAACCTCCGCAAGGGCGATGGCCACACCACGCTCGAAGGGCTCTTCCGCTTCGACGATTTCGGGCTCGGGTCTCAACTCGATGAATCCAAGTACCAACAAGCCGTGATGAACGACCCCAAGGGGGCCGTCAAGATCGAGCGGTTAAGCCGAACGGAATTGGGTGTCGAGCCCACGGGCAAGCAACCGTACATCTACAAGTTGCCTGGCGGCGACACCATTTATGCGGCCACCGTGTTGCCGGGCCGTAGCGGCAAGGTCGTCGTTTGCGGTGCGTTCAACCTGATCCTGCTCGACACGCAAACCGGGCAGACTCTTCGCAACTATGTTGGCCACGTGGGGCACATTCTCTCCGTGTCACCCTCGCCCGATGGGCTTTACTTCCTCACCGGGTCCGCAGATCAAACCATGCGAATCTGGATGCCGGAACTGGATGAGCCCGTGATGTCGTTGTTCGTGGGCGGCCGTGAGTGGATCGCCTGGACACCGATGGGCTACTATGCCTGCTCAGCCTACGGCGAACGACTCGTCGCCTGGCAGATCAATAACACGGGGAAAGACGCCGCATACAAACTTCCCGCGGTTCACCCGGCCGAGCGGTTCCGGTCCTCGATGTATCAGCCGGCGGTGATCAAGTACTTGGTGCCAGCCGGGAATGTGCAGTTTGCGCTCGCGATGGCGCAGAAGTTCGATCAGGCACTGATTCAGGCCAGTAGCGTCGCTGAAGTGTTGCCACCCGAAGTCGAGTTGGTCACCCCGATCGGGGAAACGGAACGAATCGACGGGAATACGGTTTCGGTGAAAGCAGTGGCTCGGGGCTCGGTGAAGCAACCGATTACCCGCATGCGGCTGCTCGTGGATGGCCGACCGTTCCAGGGTGCCGAGGGTGTGGTCAAGTTTGCCGAGCCGCAGGCGACCGCCGAAGCGACGTGGCAAGTACCGGTGCTACCCGGGCCGCACTCCTTCGCGGTCATTGCTGAATCGACGGTGAGTAAGGGCATGTCCAAGGGAGCGGTGGTGACCCGATCGGGCACGCCGCCGAAGCCGAATCTGTACGTGCTCACGATGGGGGTTTCCGCCTATCCCGGTGACATGAAGCTGAACTACGCGGCCTCCGATGCCACACTCCTGGCCAAGACGTTCCAGGAGAAGTCGAAGGGAGTCTTCAACGAGATCGAAGTGAAGGTGCTCACCGATTCCCAGGCGACCAAGAAGAACATGCAGGACGCCCTGGATTGGCTCGCTTCCAAGATGACCGCCAAGGATGTCGGCATCGTGTCATTCTCGGGACACGGCACCCGTGATGGTGCCGGGCGTTTCTACTTCGTGCCGGTCGATGTTTCCGATGACGACCCCATCGGCACCTGTTTCGCGGGCGACGAGTTCAAACGCCGACTGGAGAACATGCCGGGCCGCTTGGTTGCCATTCTGGATGCTTGCCATTCTGGTGCTGTCGCCGATATCACCCGTCCGCAGGCTCGCGCTGATGGATTGGTCCGCGATCTCGTTTCGGAAGATGCCGGGGTGGTGGTGATGTGCTCGTCACTGGGTGCCGAGTATTCGATCGAGAGCCGCTTGACCAAGGCGGGCTTTTTCACACTTGGGTTGGTCGAAGGGATGTCCGGCCATGGCGATGTGGACCAGGACGGAATCATCTTCATCCACGAGCTCGATCTGTACGCAGGCGTGCGGGTGCGCCAGCTCAGTGGAGGTCGCCAGAACCCGACGATTGGCCGACCACCCAGCATTCGGCCATTCCCGATTGCTTCCATCGAGAACAGCCCCTGATGCAGCCATTCTCCTCGGCTCATTGGGGATGTGAGAATCGCGATTACCCGAAAGCCCATAGTGGTTTCACTGTGGGCTTTCTCTGTTTCTCCGTTGCCGCTGCTGCGGTAGCGGCTTAAATTCGGGAACACTCGCTTTCTCATCCGTCCTCGGAGCCTCTACCCATGGCCTCGGCCTCCGCCCTTTCCAGCCCGCAGGAACGAAGCTTGCGGCGCAAATTGAGTATCATGATGTTCCTCGAGTTCTTCATCTGGGGGGCATGGTTCGAACTCGGGTTCGATTACATCCCCAAGCTCGGCTTCAATGGCGACTGGCAATTGCCGCTGATCTATGGTGCGTTCAACGTCGGTGCGCTGGTTGCGTTGTTCTTCAGCACGCAATTCGCGGACCGCAAATTCGCCGCCGAGAAGTTCCTGTCGTTCAGCCATTTGATCGGTGGAGCGGCCATTCTGGGGTTGTTCTTCATCCGCCCCAACCCCGCAGATCCGGCTTCGGTGAACGCGGCCTTTTGGCCGTTCTTTGGCCTGATGCTGTTGCACTCGATCTTCTATGTTCCCACCATCTCGATCACGAACTCGATCGCTTTTGCCAACCTGCGAAACCCCACCCAGGAGTTCGGCCCGGTGCGTGTGTGGGGCACCATTGGCTGGATTGCCGCAAGCTGGCCATTCATCTTTCTGCTGGCGAACTGGGAGAAAGTGCCCGCGTTTGGTTCGGTCGGCTTCACAACCTGGCTGGGCACGGCACTGGGCTCATCGCTGGAAGGCGAGGCCGCAATGGGGATGAAGAGCTACATCTTCCTGGTTGCGGCGATCGCGTCGTTCTTGTTGGCGATCTATAGCTTGTGGCTGCCCCACACTCCCCCGAAGCCGGCGACTTCCGAAGCCGATTCTCTGGCCTGGCTCAAGGCCATGCGGTTGCTCAAGAAGCCCTTCCTGGCCGTGTTGTTCCTGGTCACTTTCATTGATGCCGCGGTGCACCAGAGCTTCTTCTTCTGGACCTTCACCTTCCTGGGGCCGGTCGCGGATGGTGGCGTGGTCGATGTCCCGTCGAACTGGGTGGGGCCGGTGATGAAGATCGGCCAGGTCGCCGAGATTCTTACGATGCTGATCCTGGGCTATGTGCTGAAAACACTGGGTTGGCGGATCACGATGATCGTGGGTGTGCTCGGCCACGCGGCCCGCTTCGCGGTGTTCGCGTTCTACCCCGAGCCCTGGGCCGCCATCACGGTCAACGCACTGCATGGCGTTTGCTATGCGTTCTTCTTTGCGACGGTGTACATCTTTGTGGACGAGTTCTTCCCGAAGGATGTGCGTGCCAGCGCCCAGGGGCTCTTCAACGTGCTCATCCTGGGAATCGGGCCATTCGTCGCCAACTTCCTCTGTGGGCGGTTGAAAGAACAGAACACGGTCAATGGCCTGGTCGAGTACCGGATTGTCTTCCAGTATTCGATGGGCGCAGCACTCGTTGCCGCAATCTTGTTGCTGTTGTTCTTCCATCCGCCAAAACGTGCTGCGGTTGAGGCCAAGATCGACAAGCCGGAAGAGATGGCACCACCCGTGGCCTAACGCGGTCGGGAGCAGGGTGATCGTAGGATTCGTTAGCCGCGGAACGCAGGGAAACCGGCGTTCCGTGGTGGCTCAAACGATCGAGTTGGTCAAGCTTTGCTTTGTTGAAATGCAACCGGAACCGGGTTCAGATTGCGCCGAGCGCGATCGAGCAGTTGTGCCCGCCGAACCCGAAGCTATTCGAGAGAAGTTTCTTGACGCGCACTTCGCGTGCGCTGTTCGGAATGTAATCGAGATCGCAGCCCGCTTCGATATCTTGATGGAGCAGGTTAATCGTGGGGTGCAGAACCCCATGCTTGAGGCTGAGAGCACAGGCCACGGCCTCCACGCCGCCGCTCGCGCCCAACAAGTGGCCCACCATACTCTTGGTGCTGGAAATCATCAGCTTCTTGGCGTGTTCGCCGAACACCGACTTCACAGCTTTCGTTTCAGCGATATCGCCCAAGCCGGTGCTGGTGCCGTGGGCGTTCAGGTATTGAACCTCGTCCGCATTCCAGCCCGCATCGCGGCAAGCCGCTCGCATGGCTGCGGCCGCACCGATTCCGTCTTCGTGCGGTTGTGTGATGTCGTAGGCATCCGCGGTATTGCCGGAACCGCAGACCTCTGCGTAGATCTTGGCCCCGCGTGCCTTGGCCCGCTCGTACTCTTCAAGAATCAGTACGCCGGCACCTTCGCTGAGCACGAAGCCATCGCGGTCGCGGTCGAACGGGCGGCTGGCTCGGGGCGGATCGTCGTTGCGTTTGGAGAGTGCCCGGCAGGCGATGAACCCACCCAGCCCCAGTGGCGTGATTGCTGCTTCGCTCCCACCTGTGACCATGACATCGGCATGCCCGGTCCGAATCGCAGCGAGAGAATCGCCAATGGCATGAGCCGCCGAGGAGCAAGCAGTTGAGACGGTGGTGTTCGGGCCACGTAAGCCAAAGGTGATCGAGATGGTGCCGCTGCCGGCGTTGGCGATCATCTTGGGAATAAGATACGGCCCAAGACGAGAAGGCCCACGTTCGAGCAGTGTCTTCGCACCGTCCTCGAACTCGGCAATGCCTCCGATGCCGCTGCCCAGAATACACCCGCACCGGAAAGAATCTTCCTTGGCGAGGTTCAGGCCGCTGTCGCGCAGTGCTTCAGCCGCAGCCACGACTGCGAACTGTGTGAAACGATCCAGCTTCCGTGCGGAGCGACTGTCGATGACGGGCTCGGGGGTAAACCCCTTCACTTCACCACCGAACTTCACCTTGAACTCAGTCGTGTCGAATAGGGTAATTGGCGCAATACCACTTTCGCCGGCAAGGAGCCCACGCCAGTAGTCCGCCACATTCAGTCCGAGCGGGTTGAGAGTCCCCAGCCCAGTTATGACTACGCGTCGCGCCATTGCGCTGATTACTCACTGTTGCTGCTTGTTCTTGATCGCGGTATCGATGAAATCGATCGTCTCACCGACCGTTTTGATCTTCTCGGCCTGATCGTCGGGGATTTGGATGTCGAACTCCTCTTCGAGTTCCATGACGAACTCGACGATATCCAGAGAGTCCGCACCGATCTCCTCGACAAACGTGGTGCTGCGTTTGATCTTCTCTTTGTCGTACGCGAAATGGTCGCTGACAATTGCGATCACGCGTTGCTCGACGGACACGGCTCAACCCTCCGGGCGATGGCAAGGCCACCGCGACCAGTCCCTTGGCCCAGATCGGCTCCAACCGACCCAGCGGCACTGTGGAATAACTCTGATGCCACCCGAGACCACCAGGCGAACCTGATATGCCGGGCGGAGCGGCCCTCGGTTCCAGCCCGATGAGCCTTCGGCAGAATCTACTGAGGGCGGGGGCAAAAGGAAAGCCCACCGGCCCTAACGGAAAAACTCCTGACCTATTGCCCGGACCGAAATCGTCACGTCGTCTCGCTTTTGTGTGAGCTGAATCTGCCGTAGTTCTGGCAATTCTGCGATCACAAACTGAACGTCCGGCTGCTACGCGGTGATGCTGCGGATATCGGTTTTTCGGTTCACACGCTTGATCAACCCCGCCAAGACACGCCCCGGACCGACTTCGTAGAACCGTTCGACACCGTCGGCCAACATGCCGCGCATGGTCTCTTCCCAGCGCACCGGCGACACCACTTGTTGCACGAGTAAGTCGCGAATTTCGGCAGGATCGGTGTGGGGTTTCGCGTCGACATTGGACCACACGGAGATTCGCGGCGTGGTGATCGTGGCTGTGGCCAGCGCCTGAGCCAGTCGTTCATCTGCTGGCTTCATCAAGTTGGTGTGGAAGGCACCGGCGACCGCGAGGCGGAAGGTTCGGAGGCCACCCCGTGCCTCGGCCAGTTGCTCGACACGGTCGATCGCGGCTGCCGAACCGGAGAGAACGATGTTTCCCGGGCACAGCAGGTTGGCGATCTCCAGCGTGCCCTCCGACCGGGCTTCGCTCGCCAAGGACTCGACTTCGAGGAGTTCTAACCCCAACACACTGATCATGCCCGAAGGCGTGGCATCCGCGGCGTCCTGCATGGCCCGCCCACGTGCCTGAACGACCCGTAATCCGTCTTCGAAGGTCATGGCCCCGGCAAACACCAGTGCTGTGTATTCGCCCAGGCTCAGCCCGGCTGTGGCGACAACGGTTGGCAGTACATCGGGTTCGG
>JBGTAO010000505.1:0-3528 GCA_041749835.1 Gemmata sp.
GTTGGAGAAGGACCGCACCCGCCGCTACGAGACGGCCAACGGCTTCGCGGCGGACGTGCAACGGTATCTCGCGGGTGAAGCGGTTCTGGCCCACCCACCCAGTAAAGCCTACCGCATCAAGAAGTTCATCCGTCGCAATCGTGGGCCAGTGCTCGCCGCGAGTTTGGTGAGCTTCGCGTTGATCGCTGGCATCATCGGCACGACGCTGGGGTTGCTGGAGGCCAAGAAGCAGGAAACGGAGGCGAAACGACAGGAAACGATCGCAAAGGAGCAAGAAGCGGTTGCGAAGCAGGAAACGGCCGCGAAGGAGCAAGCACGCGCGGCCGAGGCCGAGCGTGCCGAAGGCGAGCGACTGGCGAAACTCGATGCGCAGGCGCAGAAGAACCAAGCGGAAGTGAACCTCGCCTTCGCCAAGAAGGGGAACGAGATTCTCGGCTCCGTGTTCGCTGGGCTGGACCCGAAGATGAACTACGCAAACGTGGGTGAGTTCTCGCAGGCCCTCAAGGACAACCTGAAGAAGGCGGTGCAGGATCTCGAAGGCTCTGCCATCGGCGATCCGCTGGTGGTAGCGGAAATGCAGAACACCTTGGGTCTATCTCTACTTGGTCTGGGCGATCCGCAACAGGCGATCATCCTCTTCGAGAAAGCCCACGCGGCCAAGCTGGGAGCCGATCACCCACTCGCATTCACCAGCATGAACAACCTGGCGTTAGGCTACAAAGTTGCCGGGAGGCTGGACCTGGCCCTGCAGCTATTCGAGGAGACACTTAAACTCAAAAGGGCCAAGCTGGGGCCCGACCACCCCGACACGCTCATCAGCATGGGCAACCTCGCGTTGGTCTACAAAGCCGCCGGTAAGCTGGACCTGGCACTGCCCATGTACGAGGATACGCTGAAACTGCAGAAGGCCAGGCTGGGTGCCGACCACCCCAACACCCTCACCACCATGGGAAACCTGGCGCTGGGCTACCGGGACGCAGGCAAGCTGGACTTGGCCCTGCCGCTACTGGAGGAAACGCTAAAGCTCATGAAGGCCAAGCTGGGGGCCGACCACCCCGACACGCTCGTTAGTATGTGCACCGTAGCGCTGGGCTACCGGGACGCAGGCAAGCTAGACTTGGCCCTGCCACTACTGGAGGAAACGCTGAAGTTGATGAAGGCCAAGCTGGGGCCCGACCACCCCAACACGCTCGCGAGTATGAACAGCCTGGCGTTGTGCTACTGGGACGCCGGCAAGCTGGACTTGGCCCTGCCGCACTTTCAGGAGGCGGCCGCGGGCATTGAGAAGCGTGGCTTCCAGGCCGAACACGCGGGCTCGTTCGTCACCAATTTGATCGCCTGCCACGAGCAACTCCAGCAATTCGATCAGGCCGAACCATGGCGGAGGAAATGGTTGGCGGTGGTGAAGGAACTCTCCGGGGCCGACTCGCTCCCCTACGCCGACAAGTTAGTGATGCTCGGGCTGAACCTGCTCCAGCAGAAGAAGTGGACCGACGCCGAACCCGTGCTTTGGGAGTGCCTGACCATTCGCGAGAAGCACCAGTCCGATGTGTGGACCACGTTCAACACGCACTCGATACTGGGCGGGGCGTTCCTCAGTCAAAAGAAGTACGCCGATGCCAAACCACTGCTGCTCAAAGGCTACGAAGGGATGAAAACCCGTGAGAAGACCATCCCACCCGCGGGTGCGACCCGCATCCCCGAAGCGCTCGATCGGCTCATCGAGTTGTACACGGCGACCGAGAAGCCGGAGGAAGCTAAGAAGTACCGCGCTCTCCGAGCGAAGTACCCTGAAGTCGCGCCACCACCCCGAGAGCTAGTAAGATGATGCCAACCCCCAAGGTCACCGTATGACGGCACTCCCCAATAAGAATCTAACCGCCGCCGAATACCTTGCGATCGAGCGGCGTGCCGAGTTCAAAAGCGAGTTTTACCGCGGCGAACTGTTCGCCATGGCGGGAGCCGGTCGTCAGCACAATCGGCTCAAAGAGAACCTGATCGGCGAACTCTTCGCTCGCCTCAAGGGAAGCCGCTGCCAGACATACTCCAGCGGTCAGCGCGTGCTGGTCGATGCCACCGGGCTCTACACCTACCCGGATATCATCATTCTCTGCGGCCCTGCCGAGGCCGATCCTGCCGACCGCGACACGCTCACCAATCCCACGGTCATTATCGAAGTGCTCTCGCTCAGCACCGAGCGGTACGATCGCGGGGCGAAGTTCCGCAACTATCAGCAAATCGCCAGCCTGCGTGAGTACGTGATGGTGGCCCAAGATGAGGTTTTCGTCGAGCGATATGTGCGCCAATCCACCAACTCTTGGCTGCGCACCAACTTCACCGGCGATCAGGAACTGGCACTGACATCTGTGCCCGTACAAATCACGCTTGCCGATGTGTACGCCGGAGTCGAGTTCCCCGAGAGCACGAACCCCCAGAGCCCGCGATGACGACCACTGAGATGATCACGTTGCTGGAACAGCAATTTGGGCCGGCGATCACCGCCAAGAACGCCGAGGCGCTGGACCCATGCGTGGTGGTCGAGCCGGCGAAGCTCGTGGAGGTCTGTACGTTCCTCCGCGACGATCCGCGATTGAAGTTCGAGATGTTGAACGACATTTCCGGTGTCGATTACCTGGAGCCCGATCCCAAGAAAGTGGCGAAGGCAGGGTTCGAACCGCACCTGGAGGTGGTCTATCACCTGTCGAGCTTCTCGTATCCGGGCTGGCGTTTCACGGTGAAGCTCGTGCTGCCCCGGTGGAAGGACAATGTGGTCGGTCAACTTCCCGAAGTGCCCACGCTGGTGAACGTGTGGCGGACCGCCGACTGGCAAGAACGCGAAGTGTTCGATCTCATGGGAGTTTTCTTTACGGGTCACCCCAACCTCGTGCGCATCCTCCTGAACGACGACTGGGTGGGCCACCCCTTGCGCAAGGACTACGAGTTCCCGCTCGAATACCACGGCATTCGCTGCCGTTAATGACCTCATCACCCCGTCGCTACAGTTTACCCATCTTCCAGCGCATTTTCGCACCCTTCCGTCAAGTCGGGTCAACCGGCGAATCCGGGCAAGCCGATTGTAGTGGTAGGCACGGAAGCCCACGCGTCATGGACCGACGCGGAAGGTTACTGAATGGAGTCAGCCATGAAACGGTGGTACTGGAAACGGTGGATCTGGGCATGCATGTTCGGCACCACCGTCGCTGTTGGTTTCACCTGGGCGCAGACTGGGAGCACGGAAGCTCCTCCTGCACCACCCAAGGTCGGAGATGTGATCTCGTTGCAGTTCAAGGATGGCCCGGACCGCAAGGTCAAGATCATCAAGACCGAAAAGCAGCCGGACGGGTCGATCCTCTCCGAGGTGAAGGATTCCAAGACCGGCGAGACGTTCACGCTCATGGATCACCCCGCCGAGCCCGCTCGCGGTGGCAAGGGCCCCGGCAGTGCTCCCGCCATGAACAAGAACACGGCAAATAAGAATAACGGGCTACCCAAGGCGAAGCCACGGGCCAACGATCCCATGTTGCCCGC
>JBGTAO010000506.1:0-2860 GCA_041749835.1 Gemmata sp.
GTGAGCTGGCTGCTGGCGGATGGTTGACCATTGAAGGCCAGAACCAGGGCCAGCAGGCCGACCGTTAACGAGATTGTCAGCAGTTTCGGAGAAGATTTCGGCAATACCACGACTGTACTCCTCTACTCCAGATATCAGCACCCGCATCGGCACCAGTTCTTGAAGACCGTTCACTTTTCTGCCCAAGCTCGAATGCCTCAGCAAGCACACTGATTTCGAATGTGTGCGGGAATAGCCAAAGCTTTGAAAGCTGGCGTCTGTACCAACCGCTATCAGTTGCCAAAACATATGCACAGTGAAGCTTAAAACCGATTTCAAGATCTGTTAGTCCTGGTTAACCCTGAACACCTATGGGATGGTGAGCCCTGAGCACTCATCCACCCAACTTCACCCGATGGTATAATAGGATGATGGGGATTCTAATGCCGCTTGGGACTGATAGCAAGTATCAACACAAAGCTTGTCAGGCCCCAATAGAAATGTCCTCTCTTTATGGGCGAGTGGAGTGGTCGTTGGGCACGGCTCAGGATCGGTGGGCGATGAAACTGCGGTAGGCGAAGGCGAATACGTGTGGGCAGGCCATCGTGGTGTTGGAGAAGTTGGTGCCGGACCCCGAGAAGAGGACATTTCTATTGGGGCGTGACACTCAAAGTACCACTCCTTGTCAGCCGCACTCTCGAATGGTAAGCTTGTTTCAATCAGTTCAAGGTTGCAGCGAGAGTAGCAACGCATTTTAAAGCAGTAACGCCTTTTACTGGAAGATGCATCCCACGCATGGCGAACCGACTGCACGAAACACGAGTTCCGTACGACGCAGTCGCGGTCGGTATCACACCATTTTCCCCAGTTCCCGACACAGGCTTTACCTGACGCTGCTGATGCTGATCGCCTGAGGGCTTAACTCGGCGATCAACTCCACGAAACGGTCTGTTTCAATCAGCAGTAATCAACCGGCTCCGTACTCAGACGGTCCGACTCGTTCCTGGCACAGCACCAGGAGGTTCGTACGTAGCTAACTGCTTTCTTGCTGACTTCCAGGATCTGCGCAAAGCCAGGTGACTCATGCGGCATTCATCTCTGTTTGTCATCCTATTGGTCTCGGGCTGTGGCACAGGTGGCAGCCGATCCCAGGAAGAACTCGACCGCGCGCGCCAGGCCACGACAGCCGTGCTCGATGCCTGGAAAGGAAACCAACCGAGCACGGTACTGCTTGCGTTGCCGGACCCAATCAGTTTTCAGGATGAACTGCGAGAAACTCATGCACTCACAGATTACTCAATTGTCAAAGTGGACAGTTCGGACAAAGCGGTCATTCGCCTTACCGTCAGGCTGGAGATGAAGGACAAAAAGGGGAAACCCAGTACCCGAGAGGTCGTGTTTGCTGTGGCGTTGAACTCGCCCATTGTGGTGACACGCGACCCATTTTTCTAACGGCCTCGGCTGCAAGTGGTTTGCCGCCGAGACGGTGAACTTTGCTTTCCGCATGGTGCGGTCAGTAGATGTGTTGGCAACCTGGAGGGATCAATGAAGCGCTCCTGGAAACGTGATGGATTTACGCTGATCGAGTTATTAGTTGTGATTGCAATCATTGCAGTCTTGATCGGCCTCCTGCTTCCGGCAGTCCAAAAAGTGCGCGAAGCGGCAGCCAAAACGCAGTCCCGAAACAATCTGAAACAGCAATCCCTTGCAGTGGTGAATTTTGAGTCTGCGTACAACGTGACGCCCCCAATCTTCGGTCAAGTTAACCGAACTGGCGCTACTGGTTCGATCTACTACCACTTGCTCCCCTACTTGGAGCAAAGTGCTCTTTACGATCTTGGACCAGACGCGTCACGGTCCTACCCGGTGAAGGTGCTACAGCACCCGGCTGATCCGACCCAAACCGGCGATGGTGTGTTCGAACTCCCCCTTGCGGCCCCCGCCTGGGATGCATCGACGGGAACTGCCAATCCCTACCCTGCCTGGGCCAACACGAACAACACCCGGTGGGGTTTGAGCAGCTACGGAGCCAACTGGCAGTTGTTCGGCGATCAAGGTGCAACGATCTCGAAGATGCGGGACGGGCTCTCGAACACAATCGTGTTCAACGAAAAGTATGCCGTCGTTCGTCGGCCAAGTGGCAACCCGATGTATGGGGCAACACTTTGGGGTTACGGTGTTGATCCTCGGACGATTCCTAACGATTTCACCCCGGTACTTGGTATCGGGCAATATCCCGGCAATGCCCAGTGGGCAAACGGTTTGAATCCGGCATCGCTCTATGTGAATGGATACTGGCCCCGCACCGCATTCGTAAATCGCGGTGGTACCGTTCCGACCGAGTGGACGGGAACTGATCCGTGGATGTGTCGCTGTATGCTACGCCCGGAGTTCGCTCCGCCCATCGATAATGTCCATCCGCTGAAATCGCAAGGGATCTCTGCATCCGGTATTCATGTCGCCTTCGCCGATGGCTCGGTTCGGTTTGTCAGCAGTAGTGTTTCGCATCCCGCATGGTCCGCAGGCGAAACACCTGCCAATGGTGAGATCATCAGTCCCGACCAATGACCTGCTACCCGGGAAACTCTGGCCAGCTCACTGGGGCTGGCCAGTAATCATCTCGGTCGGCAGTTCCGGCGCATCCGTTTCTTGGGCAACCTTTGCAATCGAGACGATCTTGTCCCCTTCAGCCAGGTTCATCACACGCACGCCCTGCGTGTTCCGCCCGACGAGCCGGATCGCATCAACTTTGGATCGGGTGACCATCCCATCCTTGGTAATGAGCATGATTTCATCGCCATTGCAAACACTGGCAATCCCCACGACTTTGCCATTCTTCGAAGTCACTTTCACATCCTTCAAGCCTCGACCGCCACGGCGT
>JBGTAO010000507.1:0-5836 GCA_041749835.1 Gemmata sp.
ACGAATGGCCACTTGCCATTGTTCGGCCCTTTAGTGGTAATTTGCACCATACCGCTGTCGTAATCGGAGTTCACACCGAGGGTCTTAGCTTTCACCTTTTTGCCGTTTGGTAAGACGATATCGATGACCTTACCCGGTTCATACGGGATCGGTTTGCCGAACGGGTCTTCTCCGGTAATGACGTGTGCAGCGGTCAAGACTAACCCATCTTCGGAGACGATTACGCCACTCCCCGCGCCGCGGGCAAAACCAAAACCAACCTCCAGGCCAACAGTTGCCGGGGTACACTTCTCAACGATCTTGTTGACTCGTTCCTGAAGTGCCCTCAAATCGTCGATATCTTCAGGGAACGACGTGCGTTGCGTTTCCCAACGCGGGGATTTGGCCGGCTCATCTCCTGGTGCGGCATGATTAGGTCCAGTCACGAAGGCCAGCAGGCAGAGGCACCCGAAAGTGATTCTGAACTGGCTTGATCGGCGGATCGTCATGGAGCAACTCCATCATTTACGAACGGTGTCAAACGGCTTGAGTCGGCTCTCGTTACGGAAGGACCAACATTGCTTCCTCACAACTTCTACTTTCCCTGAACAAGTCGTCGTATGCAAGCACCTCATCTCATTCTTCGTGCCGAAGATGTCGGGTTTCTACTGGATACGTGAAAAAACCGGTCCGAACCCAACGGGTTCGGACCGGTCACGTGGAGAAACTGTTGCGAATTGCAGCAGATGTTGCTTGTGAAAGGTTAGACAAGCGATTCGAGCAAATACTTCAGTTTTCGCACTTCGGGTGCTACGGGGAACGGACTATCGGGAATGTCGCGGATATCGACCGCGAACCCCCGGTCGTAACGGCAGCGTTCGAGCTGTGTCACGATTCGCCCAAAATCTAATTCGCCTTGGCCAACCCGAAGTTGAAACTGCTCGGGGGTGCGGCCGCTATCACGTAGCCGCGTGTGGCGAACATACGGGAAGACGACATCGTAATCGAGCACGCCATGGGGTGTCACATGGTAATGACTTGGGTCGAGTGTCAGACCTAGCCCGGGCACGCGACGGCAGAGTTCAGCTGCTCCCAGGGGATCGGCCGTTACCATCTCAGAATGGGTTTCGACAGAGAGGATGATTCCCTCGGCTATCACGATCTTGTTCCATTCTTTTAGTCTCACCACCTCGGCATCGAAGTCGGTACCCAATGGTGCGGCTGCAACACTCATGAGCGGCGTCGTCGAGATACGCGCCAAGCGGGCAACGGTTCGCAGCGAGTCGCGTGCCTGCTGGGTATCCGCAATTCCCACATCGAGGTGGATTGCGGCCAGTGGAAGGTTCGCGGCTTTCAGCCGTTGTGCAGTCCGTCCGGGGTCTGCCTCGACTTCGGCAGGTGTCAAGTGTGGGCCGTTGGTTTGGATCGCCAGATCGGCCTTGGTGAAGCGCATCTCTCGAATCAATCGCAATGCGTCTTCCAGCGAATGCTTACAGAAGCAAAGTGTTGAACATGCAACGTACACGGCGTGGCCCCCTCTACGCGCAAGCGTCCCAAGCCAGACGGGAGTCGCATGCAAGTCCCGCACATGAACGTGCGAATGCTCGATCCGACTCACCTCCGGCCCCCGCCGAATGCGAAGTCGTCCCCACGAATCGAGTGCTGGGCCAATAGCGTGTGGGCCACAATGTTGCAAGTAAAATTCACCTTGAAAACTCCCTTCACAGCTTGCCCAACTCACGCTAAAAGCCTCGCACCTTTCCCATGTCACGGAGAGCCCATGTCGAAGCTGCCGATACCGGAATGGACCACGACGCTCGAACGCATGGGGGCGAACCTGAATCGAACTCTCCAGGAGCTGGATCGCTATCAGGTGGAATGGGGCACAGTCACGGAAACCCCCGCCGTGGCTACCCCGCCCGACCTGCTGCTCGCCTGGCTTGAGCGCCGATTGAATCAGTGGGATTCTCGCCTCACGGAAGCCGCAGAGTTAACGGCAACGATCGAGAAGCAATTGCAAGAGCGTGAGCTGGCGGTGCAGCGCTGGCAGAACCTCTTCGTGGCATGGCGTGAGCTGATAGAACAACACGAGCCCATCACGGAACGATCAGAGCCGAGAACCTCGGGGTAACGCATGTCTGATGCCCGCTACGCGGTGATCATTCCAGCAGCCGGAAGGTCTTCACGATTCGGTGGTGTGGAGAAAAAGCCGTTTGTGTCACTGGATGGGCGGGCGATCTGGCTCCGTTCGGCAGAGCTATTCTGGAAACGCGAAGATGTGAGCAAGGTCTATCTCGTGATCTCGCCCGATGATCGCGATGAGTTTCGAGCCCGCTTTGGGCATTTGCTCGCATTTGCAAATGCCGAAGTCGTCGATGGTGGTGCCGAGCGGTTCGATTCGGTCTTCGAGGCACTTCGACGGATTCCGGACGAGATTCCGTTCGTGGCCATTCACGATGCGGTTCGGCCACTCACCACCCAGGCAGTCATCGATGCCGTGTTCGCGGAGGCCCAGCTTCACGATGCCGTGATCCCTGCGATTCCAGTGGCGGACACATTGAAACAGGTCGATCCTCAATCGCACTGTATCACGGGCACAGTGCCACGTGCCGGGGTCTGGCAGGCGCAGACACCGCAGGTCTTTCGCCGCGAGTTACTGCTGGCTGCCTACGCACACCGAGTGCAGCACGGGCTGTCAGTAACCGACGATGCGCAGCTCCTGGAAAGCATGGGGCACCCCGTACGAGTTGTCCCGGGTGCGCTGATAAACTTCAAGATCACGACGCGGGAGGATTTCACTTTAGCGGAAGCCGCGATTCGCGCACAGACCCGCCGGGCGGAAGAAGCGCGACCAACTCCCGGTGCTTTTGATGATGATGTGAAATGGTGAGTCGGTGGAGCGGGGTATCTTGCTGCTCATGAGAGACCAAAGAGGCGGTTGGCGTTCTCTTCAAAGATCAATTCTTGCAATTCCTCTGGCAGTGAATTTCGGATGAAGTCGCGGTATGCGGCCATCGGGGCTAGCGGCCAATCGGTGCCATAGATGAACCGATTCGGTCGTTCGGAATAACGAATGGCACGCAGGATGGCATGGCTCAATTCCTCTGCAGCTTCCTGTCCTTCCTCCGAGGCGAAGACCTCATCCGTGCCGACCATTAACCCCGAGAGATCCGCCCAAACATTCAGATTCTTGTAGATCACCTCGGCGGCATCGAGAGTCCAGGGGTTACACAGATGACACATGACAAAACGACATTCCGGGTGATCCACGGCCACCTCGTCCACACCCAGTGGGTGGGCGTACTTCAACTTGGCTCGGGGTGAATACGTATCGCCGGTATGGAACATCACGGGAATCTTGTACCGTGCGGCTAGCTCGTAATAGCGCTGATAATTCGGATGGGCCGGCTCGTAATGGAGGTAACCCAGATAGCCTTTCAGCGCCACCACCGCACCCTTTTTTAGAAGTACCTCCACGCGGCGAAAGTGTTCGTCATCGGTTCGAGTCGGATCGGCGATCCCAATCGCGCGCAACTCCGGTACCAGTTCGGCGACTTTCAAAGTCGAGTTGATCCCGAGCGGGTCTTCGTTGGTGCAATCCCAGGCACCCATGGCGAAGGCCATCGTGACATCGGCTTCTCGCATTTCGCGCTGGAGTTCGCGTGCGATTTCGGTGATCGGTTGCGTTAAAAGTGGAGCCAGCGGACCGGTTCCCGGGAGCCGGGGCGGAACAACGTGGATGTGAGCGTCGAGCATTGCTGCAGCCTGTGTGGGAAGTCCCAATACAGGCAAATTAAAGCATCATGCGGCGGGAAGACAGGGTGGAAATCCCAAGCTTCACGCCGCTTGGACTCAGCGGTTCCGGTTTTGAGTGTTGATACTTCCCCGCTCGTGTCTGTATCACTGCCCAATTTTCGGAAGGATCGCACCACCTGGTGGCGTGGGTGGGACAACAACCGGAAGGGCAACAGGTGCCACGCCCGGAAGACCCGGCACCGGTGGAGCACCAGGCTGCGGTTGTTCAAGAGCCTGGCCGGGCTGAACCTGGCCCGCAGGCTGACCAACCTGTGTGCGGAACTTGGTGAGATCGTGGCGACGAATGACGATTCCGCTCCCTGCAACCCCCGGACCCATGGTGTAGACACCAAACTGGCCAGTGCTGGTTTCTGCGAGATAAAGAGCGGATTGCCCCTGCGTAATATAACCCGTGGTCATCATGAAGTGGACATCGGCACGGGCGGCCAGGCCGAACTCTGTTGCGAGATCGACTTCCGCCCATCCCACAATTTTCCCCTGACCACGATCGATCACGGTGCCCAGTAACTTTCCTGCTTTGTAATCGAGCAACCAGACACCATCGGTCTGGATCTTCGGGTTCACCGAAACGGCACCCGTAGCCATGATGTAGTCCTGGTAGCGGTCGTTCGAGGCCGCGACAACTGGGGTCGGCCTTCCGAGGTACAGCACGGTTGCCGCAACACCCACGGTGATCCCCAGCGTAGCCCAAGCGACCTTCCCGAGTGTGTAACCCTGGCGCATGATCCACTCTCCCTCACGATGAACGCTACCCAGACTCCGTCCATAGACAGGATGGGGATTTGTGTCTAGCCGAACTCGTCATGCGAGTTACAGCGTAGTAAGCTGGGGTGAGTTCGTGCGATCGGAACATAATGGGGAAACATCATGGCCAGAAGACCCCGGTCGAAGGCCAACACGCAGGCACTTCAACAGTTGCTCGTCGCGTTCCTGAACCTCCCTCGCAAGGCTCAGCTTGCCTTGGTGATCCTCATCGTGATAGGCGGAGCAGTCTACCTGGGTTATCGCTATCGCCAGTCCGAGGGTCCGAGGCAGAGCAAAAACCCACCGATCACCACACGATCTAGTGGTCCCCCTCGCCCGGCAGAACTCGTCAACATTCCACCACCCGAGGTCGCGTTCCCCCCGGGTTCAAAGGATGTCGTGTTCTGCCTTTGGAACATGGAGAACCTGTTCGACGATAAACCCGACCGCCGTTCCCATGTTGCGGACCGCGAGTACGATGCGTGGTTTTCCCAGGATGCGGTCACGCGACAACGGAAGTACGATCGGCTCGTGCAGATTCTGCTGAAACTCAACGGCGGAATTGGGCCTGATGTCATCGCTGGTGTTGAAGTCGAGAGCAGTCGTGCTGCGGAACTCCTGAAGCAAGCGTTGAACAGCCATCTCCCGCCGCGCGCACCGCTTTATCAGCATGTCGCTATGGAGGAGTTGAACGCCGGCCGTCACATCGCCCCGTGTCTGATCTCGCGCTATCCGATTGAAGACGTACGCTTGCATGGACGCCTGCAACGAATCCTCGAAGCACATGTGGTGGTCAACGGTCACAAATTGGTCGTGATCGCTTCACACTGGACTTCACAACTTTCCGATGATGGAACCCGGGAAACAGGTGGCAGAATTGGCTATGCCACGACAATTGCGGAGTTATACGCCAAGGCCACACAGAAGGACCCAAATGTCGATTTACTCGTCTGTGGCGATTTTAACGATTCGCCCGATTCGGAAGCGGTTTATGATCGACTCCATCTGGTTGCCGACGCTAATCTCGTCACCAAGGGGAATCAACCACCATTGCTATTTGGATTACTTTCCGGCAAACCCCCCGCTGAGTACGGCACACACTTCTACAGTGGGAAGGAACTGATCTACGATCAGATAGGCGTCTCCCCCGGAATCTTCGATAACGCTGGCTGGGGTTACGACCCGCATTCCGTGAATGTGCCCACCGATGGCATGATTCGCTTTGGTTCTCGGGGCCGAAGGCCGTGGAGGTTTGGAACTGAACGTGACGACGCCTTGGGTCGCGGATTCAGCGATC
>JBGTAO010000508.1:0-5415 GCA_041749835.1 Gemmata sp.
GGAACTGTGCCGGCAAGACGATCGGCTCGGTTCGGTTGCCCGCATAGTTATCGCGGACATCGACAGTCTCCTGGTCCAACTCACTAAGCAGGGCCTCTGCAGCCAGTGTGAGCTTGGCCTCCGTGTATCGATATGCTGCGGGTGGGTCACCATCGACCGAACCAAAGTTCCCTTCTCCATGAATCAAGGGAACGCGCATTACCCAATCTTGCGATAGCCGCACCAAGGCTTCGTAGATCGCCCCGTCTCCGTGCGGGTGATAGCGACCCATAACGTCACCAACGATCTGCGCCGATTTGGCCGCACGACGGTCGAACGTGAGATTGGAATCGTTGTACATCGTGTACAGGATTCGCCGCTGAACCGGCTTCAGACCATCACGCACATCCGGAAGCGCTCGGCCCGTGACAACGGACATGGCATACCGAAGGAAACGAGCACGCGCTTCTGTGGCAATCGAAACCGTTTGAACTGTTCCCACAACAATAAGCCTCGTTCGAGTCATCCTTGCACGTGACCAGAAACCTGTACACCTGAACACAAACCTACCAGATCTCGGACTTGCTGCCAAGCTCGGTTCAGGCCACGGGGCGCGCGAACAACCCCCGCAAGAAACGGGGGTTGAAGGGTATTGCGCACCTGTACTGGTTAAGCCAAATTACTTGGGAGTCGTAGGCGGCGGATAGCTCTTCAAGCATTGGTCGAGGTGATCCGAGTACTTCTGCGAAATCGCTTCGAAGCCTTTGAGCTGCCAGAACATCGCAAAGGTGCGCCCTTCACGAGTCTTGATACAGTCGATCAGCCCGCTGCGCACCATGGCGACATCAGCTTCCCTCAGGCTATCTTTCCGATAAACCACAACAGCAGCCGGGAGCAACTCGGATTCGATCAGCACGCGCAGTTGCCGGCCAACGTTGCCTTTATTCTTCTTGTATGCGATCAGCGACGAGATATCGACCAGAACCGCTTCGCACTTCCCAGCAACCACATCGTCGAGGGCTTCTTCCGGTGTCAACCCTTCGGCTTTTGCGGTGCAGCAAGAACCATTGGGCAGCTTTTCCTGAATCCGTTCGAGGAACATGGTGCAATGAGCCTTCAATCCACGCGGGACCAACACACAGGGTCCCTTCAGGTCACGCGGTTCCAGAACCTTCGAATTGACATGCACCACCAGACACGCCTGAACCTTGCCACAGTTGGGCACCGCCGTCACAACCGGAACGAGGCCCGGAGTATCGCGAACCCAGGCATATTCAAAGCCGTGGAAGACACCGATTTCGAGCTGCCCTTTGGCAAGCTTATCGGCGAGTTCCTTGTAATCCGAACAGATCTCGAGCGTACCATTCAGACCCGCCTGTTTCTGGATCATCGCTTGGAACGGCTTGGCCGCAGCCTGAATCAAAGTCGGCGGAACATCCTTGAACATCGCTTCGGGGAAGCCGATGCGGGTAACCGATGGTTTGCTGGGCTGCGGGTCTTGACCGACAGCTCGGGTCCAATTGGCCGCCCCGCCGATAAGGAGGACTAGCACAGCCAGCCCAGGCACACGCACCACGACAACACCCCTTGGTTCTGAACAGTGAGAACGAAGCGATAGGCCACACGCAGTGAAGACCATGCACCATCACCGACCCGGAAACGCTGGACGAATACCACCGGCTGTGACACGTTCGAGAGCGGAGAGAGCCAACAGGTACTCGAAGACCGCCTCAACATAGTCTGCTTGGGCTTTCGCGGCAATAATCTCAGCCTGGACTAGCTGATCTTTCGCCTTTTGGTTCTCAGCGTTCTCCCGACTCGACTGCTGAAGTTCTTTGCCGGCTTTGAACTTCTCTTTCGAAAAGACCAGCTTATCACCGGCCAGTTTGAACTCGAAGTACGCGTTCTCTGCCTCCAGGATCACCAGACTGCGGACATTCGCAAACATGGCATCGGCTTTCTCGCTAAATGCCATTGCACGGCAAATGCGATCGAATTTGCTGCCCACCAACTGAGTCGGCATCTCCGGAATAATGCCACCAGGGCGATAGTCTTTGCCGCGCTGCGCTTGTGGAATGTCACGCGAATGGAGATCCCCGCCCGAGGCGAATGTCGGTACGACACGCCGACAGGGGATCTTGCCCTGTGCATACACTTCCAGGCGAAACACGTCAACCCCAGCCGCAGCAAGAGCCAGTTCCGGTCGACGCGCTAAAGCCTGCTCCACCACAAGTTCCTTGGTAATATCGGCTTTTTGAGCCATTACCGGTAACTCGGTATCTCGAATCCTGAACGGAAAAGTCGCTGCTTCAACAGCCATCGCCTGCCGAAGGGCTGCCAAGGCTTGCTGGCGACCGATTCGGGCCTTGGCCTGGAGTTGCCTTGCTTCAGCAAGTCCGATTTGCATTGTGAGGTATTTGGTCTCGTTCAAACCGGCCAAATCCGCAGGTGTCTTGGCGGTATCCAAGATATCGCGGGCAACCTCGATCAAATCCTTGAGTTGCTGGACAACATCGGTCGCGATCCCTTCCTGCTGCTTGGCAAACACGGCTGTGTAATACATCCGTGTCACATCCTGAACGATCTCATTGTACGCACGCTGGTACTCTCCCGCGGAGGCCGCCATTCCTCGTTGGGCTTGTTGCTTACGAACTTCCAAATCTGGACTCAACAACGTTCCCACGGTGCCAAAATTCATAAGCGCCCGGGTTCCTGCTTCACTGGCAGCTTGGCTAGCGAGTGCGGCTTTGAGGATCGGCTGACGTTCAATCGCAACAGAGATGCACTCTCCAAGCGTGAGTTCAGGCCCAGTTTCGATGAAGATATTGGATTCCGCGTCAGCATTCCCGTCGCCGGGCTTGGGATCTTCAACCTTCACGTTACCGAGCGTATTCTGCTCAAATTGCAAGTTACCACCGGACTGGGGAATCAATCGTTGGAAGCGAACGGGTGGGCTTGTTGGCGGAACGGGTGGCAGTACCGTGGGTGTCACGGGTGCAGTTGGTGCCAAAGGAATGGCAGGCAGCGGAACATCTGTCGCGCCAACCATTCCAGCGGTCCGAACCAGGACGACTAAACCGAACACAAGTGTGCCGGTCGAGAGCATTTTCCGAGCGGGTGGCTGCATGGCCTGTACCTTGTGCCGTTGCGCTGGGGAGCGCGTGCGATTCCCTCCGAGCTACTCCTATCCATCGGCCACCCACGAGAGTGGCTAGAACCCGAGATTGCCCAGTCCCTTACAATCTTGTGTGTAGATGTCCGGGCGTTCCGACTGTAACGGGTTGGCGGAGTGTTTCGAATGCACCTGATGAGTCCCGCTGTTGAGCGTGCAATCGTGGCTGCACAGTCCTGGGCTAGCAGCCAGGGCTCACCCGAACTCCTGTTATCACACCACATTCTGGGATTGTTGGACGAAGAGGAAGGTAGACCGGCCGTGCTGCTCGAACGGCTGGGATTGGACGTCCCGCAGATGCGCGAGCAGATGTGCCAACTCCACGGTTCGCCAGCCGCGCCTAGTGTAGAGGTGCTGTTCCAACTGGCACGATCCTGGTCCATCCGATGTCGCCACGATCCGCAGTTCCTTTCGGATGCGTTCCTGCTAGCAGTTGTCTCGAGTGATCGAGGTTTCGCGGAATGCTGCTCGAAGCTCGGCTTATCACCTCAGGCGATCGAATCGCAGTTGATTGGCGTTCCCGCCCCCGAGCCAGCAGGTGTGAGCACACAACCGGTTGCTGAGTTTCACATCCCGGGCAATAGCGATCGGCACGATGCCTTTCGAATCGTCGATGCAAACCTCAACCGGTCACGTGAAGCCCTGCGGGTGCTTGAGGATCACTGCCGGTTCACGCTGCACGATGAGTTGCTAACCACACAACTGAAGCAATTCCGGCATGAAGTTGCCACAATTGCGGCTCGGCTCCCCACACGATCGTTACTGACCGCGCGCGAAACGCTCGAAGATGTCGGAATTCATGTCACTGCTGCTGGCGAATACACCCGGTCGAACCTCCAGCATGTGGCGCTGGTGAATTGCAAACGGCTCCAGGAATCGTTGCGAAGTCTTGAGGAAGTCTGCAAAGTGCTCGAACCCGAATTGGGCCAGGCCTGTGAAGCGCTTCGCTATCGCAGCTACACTCTTGAAAAAGCTATGTTGTCTCACAGTGACAGGAATGAACGATTGGCCGCAGCCAGGCTATACCTTCTCGTCTCGGGTACCGATTGCCCGGCGTCGTTGGAGTGGACAGTTCAAGAAGCGATGGCTGGTGGCGTGGACATTATCCAGTTACGGGAAAAGAACATTACGGATCGGGAGTGGATATCGCGAGCACAACAGGTGCGGAAATGGACCCGCAACTCCAATGTGTTGTTCATTGTGAACGATCGACCCGACATTGCACTCCTCGTTGAAGCTGATGGTGTACACCTGGGCCAAGACGACCTCCCTCTGCACGAAGCTCGCCGAATTCTAGGCCCGGACGTGGTAATCGGGATCAGCACCCACTCGATGGATCAAGTTGAACAAGCAATTCTCAGCGGTGCCAATTACCTCGGCGTGGGGCCCGTCTTCACCTCTCGGACCAAGGAGTTCGATCACTTTCCCGGGCTGGCCTTCGTTCAGCAAGCCAGCGCAGCAACCACACAACCCGCATTTGCACTAGGTGGCATTAACTCTGGGAACGTTCACCTGGTGATTGCAGCGGGTGCCAAGCGTGTGGCTGTTTCTGCAGCAATCAGCCATGATCCCGATCCCCGAACTGCGGCGCAAAATCTTCGTGAGGCTCTCGATTGATCGGGTCAACCTGCAAATCAGGCGTGAGAACACGAACTCTTTTGGCGTTCTTGCCAGTTCCTGATTAACACCTGGCGTAAGGTGGCCGAATAAGAGAGGCGGACTGGTAGGATTGGAGTAAACTTGGGTAGTTGGTAAAATGGGCGAAGTACATAGGATTGTTCCGCCTGGCGTCGTTGCTGGCGCGGCCCGTGTGAACTCACCGGGAATGGAACGTGACTACGGGGAATCCCTGGCACGGAGTCACGGAATGGACGGAATTCGACAACTCTTGGCTGCGGTTCGTGAATCCGGACTGCAAGTGGGGAATTTTCGTGGCCTGCTGCACATAGCGATTGGCCGGAAGGTCACTCGGGCCGATGGCGTTGTGGTTTCGACGGGCTTGACCTGGCGAGCCTTGGCAGGCGAACTCAAATTGTTGCGGTTCGATCCCGAACTCGTTCGCGAATACGGCGCAGACCCGATAGAACTCACGGCACGCGACCGAGAGCGTTTCTGGTACTCGGCCATTGCGGTTGCGAAAGTAGATTCCGCCGCTGCACTCGGTGATGCGGAAAAACTGATCCCGCGTCTCAAAGCTTTGGGTTACCTGGTTGGGCCACCGCCCGCCGGCAGCCCTGCCCCCGCGAGTTCCCCCCCTCCACCAG
>JBGTAO010000509.1:0-3207 GCA_041749835.1 Gemmata sp.
GACGAACTCGATGAGATCGAGACCGGGAAGTGTCAGTATGTCGAAGTGCTCGATGAGTTCTGGGGGCCGTTTTCCCAGGAGCTCAAGAAGGCCGACACCGAGATGGAACCCGCTCGTGTCGTTACCGATGAGAAATGCCCCAAGTGTGGCCGACCACTCGAAAAGCGCTTTACCGTGAAAACCGGTAGCTACTTCCTGGGCTGCACGGGATGGAAGGACAAAGAGAACGCCTGTAGCTTCAAACGCAGCTCGGACGGCAAAGAGATCGCAGGCCCGGAAGTCACAGACATTGTTTGCCCAGCGTGTGGCAAGCACATGGTTCGAAAAGAAGGCCGCTTCGGAGTCTTCTTCACGTGTGAAGGGGCACCCGATTGCCCGACCACCATGAACCTGGGGCCGAGTGGTCAACCGGTCGTCACAGCATTACCCACGATCGTGAAATGCCCCAAGTGCGAAAAGACGACGCTGCTGCTGAAGGAGAGCAAAGCCGGGAAGAAGTATGTCCAGTGCCCGGATACCAAGTGTAAATTCATCTCGGATTGCGACGATCTTGGCAATCCAATCAAGCCACCCGATACCGGCATCAACTGCGAAAAGTGCGGTAGCCCCATGGTGGTCAAGGTCGCCTGGCGTGGGCCGTTCCTTTCCTGCTCGGGATACCCGAAGTGTCGCAATGCCAAGTCAATCAATGCCGAGTTACGGGAAAAGCTGAAGGACATTCTGCCACCCATGCCCGAGAAGTCGGAGAAGGCAAAATCGGACATCCCGGATGTCGAAATCACAGAACCCTGTCCCGAATGCGAGGCGCCAATGCGACTGATGAAGTCGCGGTTTGGGCCAGGCTACTATCTGGGGTGCACCAAGTATCCGAAGTGCAAGGGGAAGGGGCAAGTGACTGCGGAATTGCAGAAGAAGATCGATCTGGCACAATCTGGTCAACCGACCTGATTCACCGCTCAGGTGCAGAAGATCGTTGAGTGATTGTCGTTCAAGTTGCGTTATGCAAGCCGATCGAGGTCGCGTAAGCGGCGGTCGGCGTTGAACACGGGTGGAGGAAGCGATTCGGCCAGTTGGAATGCTTCCGACTCACTCAACTCGTGTTGAGCCACGCCAATTCCACGAAATACAGGGAGGCGTTTTTGCAATGCAATGATCTCCCGACGAGTGCGACCACGCGGGGAGTCGGGCCACGGCTCCCGGTGATGCCGCAAGTTGAAGAAGACCGGCACCACTTCGTTAATGTAATTCCAATACCCGGGGTTATCGGTTTGGATGATAAACAGCCCACCAGGAACAAGCGCCTGATGGACAAGCTGTAGGAAGGCCGGCGTGATCAATCGGAGATGTACCCGGTTGGGATCGTAATACGGCTGTGGGTGATAGCAATGGATTTCGGTCACCGAGTGCCGAGGCACATACTTGGAAAGGAGTTCTTGCCCACCAATCACGGCAAATTTCAGATTGGCGAGCCCTCGTTGGTTGCCGCGCTTTCGAGCATAGCGTATGACCACCGGCAGGAGATCCACCCCGAGGTGATCGACCGCAGGCCGCTCTATTGCCGACGCAATTGTTGATCGCCCATTCCCACAACCCAGATCCAACACCACGGGGGCCACTCGTCTAAACAACTCATGCCATTGGAGCGGGCCAGTTGGCATCGCTTTGAGCGCGGTTTGCGTCCATTCGCTAGCAGGGAGAATTCGCCCGGGGAAGGGGACTCCAAATTCGCGTTCCACCGGGTTCAACTCACCCACGTCACGCCCCAACTCTTGGAACTTCCACAACTCATTCGTGAACACCTAGAATAATACTACCAGTGCTTTGGAGTTGGCAGAGTGTTTCTTTCGCGTCTCAAGTATCGTGAACAGATCCCCGAGCTGATGGATGATCCTCAACTGGATGCCAACGAGCACCGCCACGCACTCAGCGGGCTTGCCCGCATCAATCGACTCAGTGGTTCTGCGAACCTGCTCTGGCCCGAGATCGTGAGGTGGAGTCGGACACTCCAACGACCTATCTCCGTGCTCGATGTTGCCACGGGTTCCGGTGATGTTCCGGCGGAACTCCTGCTCCGGGCTCAACGAGCCCAGGTTGCTCTCCACCTGACAGGTTGTGATGTCAGTCCCATCGCAGTGGCTGCTGCACAGGCCAAATGCCCCGGGGGCACCTTTTTCGTTCATGATATCCTTCAGGAACCACCACCCGGTTGTTACGATGTTGTCACGTGTTCGCTCTTTCTTCATCACCTCACCGAAGGCGATGCAACGACGCTTTTGCAGCACCTCAAGTGCGTGACAGGCAAAATGATCCTCGTAAACGACCTGGCACGATCGCGGTGGAATTACGTGGCTGTCTGGTTGGCCTGTCATGCTCTCACCCGGTCGCGGGTTGTGCGATTCGACGGCCCGGCATCCGTACGGAGCGCATTGACACCGTCTGAAGTCCTCGCACTTGCAGAACGCTCGGGATTCAATGACGCCAAAGTGCGAAGCTACTTCCCCTGCCGCTATCTGCTGCTCTGGGAGTGTTCATGATCTGGGACGTGGTGGTGATTGGTGCAGGTCCAGCCGGCTCGGTAACCGCTCGAGAGCTGGCGAAGCTTGGGTGTCAAGTATTACTGGTCGATCGCGCACAGTTCCCACGCGATAAGGTTTGTGGCTGCTGCCTCAACGGAGCGGCAATCAAAACCCTGGAACGAATCGGATTGAGCCTTGCTGTTTCCGACGCCATACCACTAAAATCCGTGGCTCTTGCGACCCCGGGTCGGAACGCGAATCTCCGACTTCCCGCTGGGGTCGCACTTTCTCGAGCTGCGCTGGATTCACGACTGATTGAAGCCGCGATCGCAGCAGGTGTCACGTTCCGCCCGGGAACCGTAGGGAAAGCCATTCACCCCGGAGAAGTGCTCGTCGGTGGCGAAGCGATCGCAGCGCGGCTTGTAATTGAAGCGACCGGGCTCAACCACACGGAATCGCAACCAATTGCCCATTCGCGAATTGGAGCGGGTACGCTGATTGCCGCTCAGGACGTGTCAGCCTGGTATCAACCCGGATCACTTTGTATGGCCGTAGCGCGGGGTGGCTACGTCGGGCTCGTGCGTGTCGAAGATGGCAGATTGGATATCGCAGCGGCCTTCGATGCGGAGTACGTCCGGACGCGAGGTGGTCTGGGGAAAGCCGCTGCTCAGATTTTGAAAGATGTCCGTTG
>JBGTAO010000510.1:0-4753 GCA_041749835.1 Gemmata sp.
CGAAATGTCCCGCATCGACACGACCGCCCCGAGCTTGCGTCCACGCGTATCTAAGAGCGGTTGACCACTCGCCAGTACGGTCCTTCGGGGGAGTTTCTCAGGAGCAATCACGAACTCAAAATCCCGGACGCGCTCTCCGGCAAGGGCACGAGACAACGGAACCTCATGCGGCGAGAGGTGCCTTTCCCCATCCGCATCAAACAAGGAGTAGTAGTCCGCCCACTGATCCTCAGGAATTTTTTGGGAAGGTAGCCCGTGGAACTCGCGCGATGCCCGATTGAACAGTGTCAGCTTTCCCGATCCATCGCAGGCAACAATTCCATCTGCGACATTATCCAGAATCGCATCCAAAAACTCTTGCTGCTCTCGGAGATCCTCTTCGGCTTCCTTCCGAACCTTGACCTCATTCCTCAGTGCCGCTGTGCGAACTTGAACGGTTTGTTCCAGCGTTTCGGAATGACGCTTTTGTTCATCGATATCGGTGATGCTTCCTACCCACTCCTTCACGCGACCATCACCATCTCGAACGACAACGGCAGTGGAGAGCATCCAGCGATATGTACCATCCGAAGCACGGAGAAGCCGGAACTCATGCGAAAACCGGTCGTGCCCTTGTTCCACCGCCGCAGATCGCCAGTTGGTTTCGAACGAGGTTGCATCTTCCCGATGAATCAGATTGTCCCATTCGCCTTTATTCGTTAACGTAACTTGTCGACCGGTAAAGCGCTGCCACTGTGTATTGAAAAACGTTACATGTCTTTGATTGTCTGCCCACCAGACAATCTGAGGCACGGTTTCAGTCAGGGTCCGAAATCGCTTTTCACTTTCGCGGATTGTGATCTCAGCTCGACGCTGGTTAGTCACATCTTCCGCAAGATAGCAAAACAGACGGGGTGCAGTCGTACCCATTGTTAATGGGCTAACGGTGGCAGATAACCATTGATCCGAGCCCTTGGTTGGATACTCATAATCGAATTTAACGGGTTGCCCGCTTGCGGCGCTCTCTTGATATTTGGCGATCCACAGATCCACCACCTGTCGTGAAGTTCCGAGATCGGTCGCCCAGCGATTCGTTGTTGATTCTGGAGCCACGCCGAGATAGCGACAGGTCATTTTGTTATCGTAAAGGTGCAACACATCGTGAGGGTGCGGCTCGACAATCCCCATCAACACCGGCGAATTGTCGTAGAACGCCCGGAGAGTCGCTTCGAGTTCAATGCGACGTTTGACTTCACTTTCGAGTTCGTCTTTTCGCTCGAGTGCGACACTCAGTGCGTGCTTCGCATCCCGACGCGCCCAGAGTTGTGCTTGACCCAACCACGCACAGCACACGCCACAAAAGAAAAAGATCGCAATCGCAAACAGATCCGACAGGTTGTTCACGACGAGCGAGTGAAACGGGGTGTGATAGAAATAAACTGTCCCCGCCATGCTCAACAGCAAGGCCAGCACGCCCGGACCGAAGCCGCACTGCCAGGAGACGAAAACCACCGCCAGCAAGGAAAGCGCGTAAAAGTGTTCAAATGGAATAATCGGTTGAATCGCATAACGAACCAACCACGCGAGCACCGCTGTCAGTACTGCGATAATATAGTCGTTGATTCGATTCCGAATGAGTGGCGTTGCAAGTTGATGGAGGCGTGTATCTCCCAGCTTCGCACTGGGCTCGGACCTCAGCAACGCGGGATTGGCTTTCAACATACTCAAGATTTGGGGAGCGACGGGAATGAGTGCCAGCACCGTTGCCCACGAGACGACCGCCGTCACAAGTTTGATGAGCGCGGATAGCCGATACAGTGGGTACTGAAACATCAAAGCTTCTACCAAATGCACCAGACCACACGCGAGTATAAACCCAGCGAAGAGCATGAGCAGTCGCGGATAAGGCAGCTCGCGTAAGCGAGTCAGGTAGATGAGCACCAATGGAATCGAAATATAGGCGAACCAGATCATCAGATCACTGAAGACGTGGATGCCCATCAACTCCGGCGACCACTCGCCGCACTGCGATCGTGGTACAAACCCAGTCGTATCGAACAACCCCGTTACAAACTGGATCATCGTAGTCCTCTGCCGGTTGGGGGTTGAGTGGCTGCTGGGCGGACAAATCGCGGAGAACTCGGCCACCCACCAATTCCATTCAGGGTGGACCGTTGATACTAAGTTAGGAACAGAACTACTCAGAAACACAAGACGGTTTATGGGGAATTCATTACCAACCGCACACTCTGTGCCAAATACCTTGGCCCAACGTGTCCTGGTCGTCGAAGATCTGGAAGATCAGCGTGCGTCGCTCCAGGAACTCCTTCAACTCTCGTTGGGGTTGGATGTCGATGTCGCAGAGGATGGAGCCCAGGGGCTTGAGAAGCTGCGAGCCAAGCAGTATAGCGTTTTGATCACCGATTTACGGATGCCCAAGCTTTCGGGAATGAAGCTGATCGAAGCGGTAATTGCCGAGCGAATTCCCACAACCGTCATTGTTACAACTGGGCATGGCTCCGTGAAGGACGCAGTTGAAGCCATGCGCATGGGCGCTTACGATTTTGTGACCAAACCCGCCGACCCGCAGCACATGGTTCTGCTTGTCAAACGAGCACTTCAGGCGCGATCACTCCAGGACGAAGTCATCGCGTTGCGTGAACAACTTCAGGATCGCCATGCCTTTCAAAATGTGCTGAGCAAAAGCCCACGAATGCACGACGTGTTTGACCTGGTCAGCCAGATTGCCGACACCACGAGTACCGTGTTAATTCGCGGCGAGACGGGGACCGGCAAAGAGCAGCTCGCGCGAGCGATCCATCAAGCTTCGACCGCACACCGTCCCGGGGCATTTGTTGCTCTCAATTGTGGGGCGTTCAACGAGAATTTGCTGGAAAGCGAATTGTTCGGGCACGAGAAGGGATCTTACACCGGTGCGGATCGCAAGCGCATCGGCCGCTTCGAGACGTCCCACAAGGGTACGCTGTTTCTCGATGAGATCGGCGATGTCCCCGCTTCGATGCAGATCAAGCTTCTCCGTGTCCTTCAGGAACGGCGTTTCGAACGAGTCGGCGGTACGGAAACAATCGATATCGATGTGCGAGTGATTGCTGCCACACACCAGGACATGGAAAAGCTCGTCAAGGACGGGAAGTTCCGTGAAGACCTTTACTATCGGCTCAACGTAGTCCGGATCGACATACCGCCACTTCGCGAACGCACCGAGGATATCCCTTTGCTCGTGGCCCACTTCTGCGGAAAATTCGCACGCTCGGCACAGCAACCCCCCACGGTGAGCCCCGAGGCCATGGAGTTGTTGCTGCGTTGCCCCTGGCCCGGGAACGTCCGACAACTGGAGAATGCCATCGAGCGTGCTTGTGTCACTGCTCGCGATGGGGTGATTCTGGTAAAGAACCTGCCTCCCGACGTAGGGCGACCACCCGGCATGGCGAAAGCAAGCCCGTTGCAGGTCGACCTGGCACGCAGTCTTCCGGATCAACTTGCCGAGTTGACAGCCGAGTTCGAGCAACGGTATTTGCGGCGTGCACTCCGGAAGACTCGCGGACATGTCGGCAAGTGCGCCAAAATTACTGGGTTATCGCGACGAAGCATTACGGACAAAATTGCTCAGTATGGAATCAACAAAGATGAGTTCAAAAAGGACTGAGTGAGGAAGCACCGGCTGGATCTGCCGAACCGATCTGCGCCGAGTTGAGCTGCAACTTTGGACGTCGCCGGTTCCAGAACATTAACGAAGAGTCAAACCTGATGTTGCTTATTCCCGGTGGCAATCAGGATCGCACCGAGTGTGATGGTGATTCCACCAACCACGGGAGGAACCCACACCGTCTGCTTTCGTTCCCTAGCCCGTTGGGCAGTGAGTGTCGGCGAAGACGGGTGAGGCAGCGATACCGTAAACTCGCCCACCCCCAGTGCCAACGCACCCATGAACACCATGATGAGCCCGAGAGTTCTCATGATTCACCAATCGCAGCTTTTGGAGGCAATTGTAAGGCGGGAAAGCCCGCCTTACAGAAATCGGATCAAGTTGCATAGAAGCCGTTGATGCGGCTTTCCGGACCTGTTGTCGCTGGCTTCAGTTGATCAATCGCAGCAACCGTGGCCGTATCAACCAACTTTGGTACATGGTCGTGGACGCTATCGTTCACAGCGCTCGTTGCTGTGTTAATCACGTTCTCAGCGACTTCCCGAAGTTTCTTGCCGAGCATACCTGAAAGCTCGTCCAGAACGCCGGGGGTAGTCGTTGGCACAACTGGTGCCAACCGCGTTGGAGCCACACCTTGGCTACTGCCAATCGGTGCGGATTGACGCTCACGGAACAGCAGCAACCCCGTCAGAAAGCCCACGCCCGCTGAGATACCAACCGCGGCCCAGGGATTGCGTTGGACCTGGCCACTGATGTCCAGAGCACTTTGCACCTTCGCCGTTAAAACATCTGCGGCTTGCTTGACACCGTCGCTCACAGCACCCGGTGCGGTGCCGACCAGCGATTTCACTGCTTCAACCGTACCCGTGATCGAGTCCGCAGCCGATTGCACAGTACCCACCACTTGGTGCTCCAGTGCTGCGACCTTTTCCGTCAGCGATTCACGGGTCTGGGCCATTTGGTGCTGAATCTGTTCAGGAGTCATATCGGATTCCGGAATTAGGCTGGGGTTTTCCATGTCATATTCTCCTGGAGTGCTGAGTATGTTTTATCCGGGAGCGGGTTAAAGCGCTCCAACAGGATGTAGCTGGTTGCTGAGAGTGCGAC
>JBGTAO010000511.1:0-4341 GCA_041749835.1 Gemmata sp.
GCCCCGGAAGTTCCGAACGGCCTCCGAGAGCGGTGGCAAAGACGGCGGTGCAGCCAAGCTTGCCACCGACGGGAATCCACTCACGGGGTGGAGTGCTGCGGGCGGGATTGGCAAACCGAAACACGCGATCTTTGTTTTGGAACAGCCACTGGAGTCCGATACCGCAGTCCTGGAGTTGGTGTTCGAGAAGTACTACGCTTCGAGCCTTGGCCGGTTCCGGATCTCGGTGAGCAGCGAGAAGGGCGATCTCCCGGCCAAGCTATTGCCGGCCGATGTCGAAGATGCACTCGCAGTCAACAAAACCACGCGGACACGGCAACAAGTTGATCGGCTCCACGACTACTGGAGCGAGATTGCACCGGAATTCCAGAAGGAACGTGATGAGGTTGCCGCGCTCCAGAAACAGCGCACCGTTTCGCCGAGCACACTGGTACTTCAGGAACGCCCGGCCCAAAACTCCCGGCCCACGTTCCGCCATCATCGCGGTGAGTTTCTCCAACCCAAGGAACGGGTCGAGCCTGGCGTGCTGGCTGTGCTGCCACCGCTACCACCAGGTGAACCGGCGAATCGACTGAGCTTCGCTCGCTGGCTTGTTTCGCCCACGAATCCCCTGACGGCTCGTGTGACAGTCAACCGTCACTGGCATGCGTTCTTCGGTCGCGGGCTGGTGCGCACTCTCGACGATTTCGGCTATCAGGGCGAAGTACCGACCCACCCGCAGTTACTCGACTGGTTGGCGTCGGAGTTCGTCGCATCGACAGTGAGGGGAACCACTCAGCCGTGGTCGGTGAAAGCACTGCACCGCCTGATTGTGACATCGAGTACCTACCGGCAATCCGCTCGTGTTTCCGCTGATTTGCTTGAACGTGATCCTGAGAACAAGCTGTTGGCCCGTGGTCCGCGAGTGCGCCTGGAGGCCGAGCAAATCCGGGATTCGGCTCTGCAGGCGTCCGGGTTACTTTCCAAGAAGATGTATGGCCCAAGTGTCTTTCCGCCCCAACCGCCGAACGTCACCACCGAGGGCACCTATGGCGGGTTGAACTGGCGTATTAGCCCGGGAGAAGATCGCTACCGGCGCGGCCTATACACCTTTGCCAAGCGCACGGCACCCTACGCGATGGCCGGAACGTTCGATGGCCCCAGTGGCGAAGCGTGTGTGGCTCGTCGCGAGGTCAGCAACACACCTTTGCAAGCTCTCACACTACTTAACGATGCGGTCTTACTGGAAATCGCCCAGGCTTTGGGCGTGCGTGTGGTGTCGCTGGAAGGCGATACCAAAGCAAGAATGACACAGCTCTTTCGTTGGTGCTTGGTTCGGCCTCCAACTGACAAAGAACTGCAACGCCTCGTGAAGTTTTACGAAACACAGCGTGAGCGGTTGGCAAGCGAGCCCAAGCGATCGAACGTTGTCGCGGGAACTGGCGAAGGTGCTGTTACCGATCGCGCTGCGTGGGCCATGACAGCCCGTGCGATCTTGAATCTCGACGAGTTCATAACCAAGGAGTGACCGATGACGCTCATTGCCCGCCGCCACTTCTTGAGCGACTGTGGCTATGGCATTGGTAAGGCTGCCCTCGCCTCGCTATTGGTCGGTGGCCGTTCGGCCCATGCCTCTGCACCACAAGCAGCGCGTGATCCGTTTGCACCGCGTGCGCCGCACTTCCCGGCCCGAGCCAAGGCCGTCATCCATCTGTTCATGGCAGGGGCACCCAGTCAGTTAGATCTCTTCGATTACAAGCCGGAACTGACCAAGCTCGAAGGGAAACCGCTGCCGCCTTCCGTGATCAAGGGACAGCGATACGCGTTCATCCGGCCCGATGCGGCTGTCCTTGGCCCTCGGTTCAAGTTCGCCAAGCATGGTAAGTCCGGGGCCGAACTCTCTGAGATGCTGCCACACCTGGCCAAAATTGTCGACGATGTGGCGATCGTGAAAGCGGTTCACACCGATCAGTTCAATCATGCACCAGCCCAGATCTTCTTCAACAGTGGGTTCAGCCAGCCGGGCCGGCCCAGTATGGGGAGTTGGATCACGTATGGCCTGGGTTGCGAAACCAAAGAGTTGCCCGCGTTCGTGGTCATGTCGACCGGATCGGGCATCAGCGGGGGAAGTGCGAACTGGTCGAGCGGGTTCCTACCAACCGTGTACACCGGTGTGCGCTTTCGCAACTCGGGCGACCCCATCCTGAATGTCTCGCCACCGCCGGGTTACGATCCGCAGACGCAGAAAGACACCCTGGACCTCGTGCGCGACTTGAACAGTTCGCACCTGGCCGTGGTGGGTGATCCAGAAATTGCGACCCGCACCGCGGCCTACGAAATGGCGTTTCGGCTACAAACTGCCGCACCCGAGTTGACGGACCTGAAAAGTGAGCCGAAGCAAATCCTCGACATGTACGGTGCCGAGGCCGAGAAGCCCTCGTTTGCGCGGGCCTGCTTGCTGGCCCGCCGGATGGTCCAGCGTGGCGTGCGCTTCATCTCGATTTATCACGAAGGTTGGGATGCCCACTCCGATGTGAGCGGCAATCTGAAAAACAACTGCAGGCTCACCGATCAGGCCTCCGCGGCGCTCGTTCGCGATCTGAAACGGCTTGGGATGCTCGACGATACGCTGGTGGTTTGGGGAGGTGAGTTCGGCCGAACGCCGATGGTCGAATCGAACCCTGCTCTCGGCCGCAGCCTGGGCCGCGATCATCACCCGCAGGCATTCACCATCTGGATGGCGGGCGGCGGCATCAAGCCTGGTATGACATTTGGCCAGACGGACGAACTCGGTTTCCATCCCACTGAAGACACGGTTCATGTGCACGATGTTCAGGCGACGATTCTCCATCAACTCGGTCTCGATCACGAGAAACTGACCTATCGCCATGCCGGCCGCGATTTCCGACTCACGGATGTGTTCGGGAAGGTCATCAAGCCCATCATTGCATAGGGCAAAACTCGGGGCGCACTTGGGCTTGCGGGTGGGTTATGCGTGTGGTGAAATCTTGGCTTCCGGCAGTCTCACGCGAAGGATCGCACCATGAAGACGACCGCCGCTGTTCTGATTGAACCCGGCCGGCCGCTCGAGCTTGCCGATCTCGATGTGCCCGCATTGAAGCCAGGCCAAGTCCTGGTGGAAGTCGCGTTCTGTGGTGTTTGCCACACGCAAATCCTCGAAGCCCGTGGACACCGCGGCGAAGATCGCTTCTTACCGCATTGCCTGGGCCACGAAGGGAGTGGCAAAGTCTGCGAAATCGGCCCGGGTGTGGCGAAAGTCAAACCGGGCGATCCCGTCATCCTGTCCTGGATCAAGGGCAGCGGAGCCGATGTTCCCGGCTCGGTCTACACCTGGAATGGTCGTGGTGTCAATGCCGGGGCCATCACCACATTCGCCACGTATTCCGTCATCAGTGAAAATCGAGTCACGCTCATTCCCGCAGGTCTCTCGCCGCACCTTGCCGCACTCATTGGTTGCGCGGTTCCCACTGGTGTTGGCGTCGTGTTAAACACTGCTCGACCCCGACCCGGGCAAAGCTTGGTCGTATTCGGCACGGGTGGTATCGGGCTCTGTGCTGTCGCGGCCGCTGCGCTAGCGGGGTGCGTGCCGGTCATCGCGGTCGATGTGAACCAGGACAAGCTTGCATTGGCTCAACGGCTGGGAGCCACCCATTGCGTGAATGCCCGCAACGGCGATCCACTCCAACAGATCCTGGCTGCGAACCCTGGGGGCGTCGATTTTGCGATCGAGGCCACGGGTCAACCTTCGGTGATGCGGCAGGCGCTCGCCTGCGTGCGGCCACAAGGGGGTACCGCGGTTGTTGTGGGCAACGCGAAGCATGGGCAACTTTTGGAACTCGACCCGTGTGAGTTGAACCAGGGGAAGCGCTTGCTGGGCACCTGGGGTGGCGATAATAGCCCCGACACCGATTTCGCTCGCTATGCCAGGCTCATGGTGGCGGGACGGCTCGACCTCGAACCACTCCTCTCACGAACATACGGCTTGCTCGACATCAACCGGGCGTTCGACGATCTGGAGCGCGGAATGTGTGCCCGACCCTTGATCGAGGTGAACGGAGTCGCCAAATCGTTGACCGTGGGGTGATCCTGTTGCCCCCAAGGAATGCCCTGGTCAAGGATGGCGGGTGAACTCATGTTGATCGGCCTGGATTTCGATAACACGATCGTCTGCTACGACCGCCTGTTTCACCGGCTTGCCGTCGAACGTCGACTGATCCCATCCGAACTCCCCGCGACCAAGCAAGCGGTCCGCGACTATCTCCGCGCCTGTAACCAGGAAGCCGACTGGACGGAGTTGCAAGGGCTTGCATACGGCCCCGCGATTACCGATGCCGAACTCTT
>JBGTAO010000512.1:0-2747 GCA_041749835.1 Gemmata sp.
ATGGGGTTCGCATTCGCAGCGCTCGGCCAAGCGTACCTGGACCGCCCGGCCGCTGGGCTGCTAATCAGCACCGCGGTCCCCCTGGCGGTCTGGCCACCGATCCACTACCTGATGCGACGGCGGGCCCCGAGCGGCTTGACGACTCCCTGAACCAGGTGGGTGGCGATGAGGTCAGTCCGACTCACGGCCACCGCTACTGTGCTGCAGCGTGGCCGGAACTTGTCAGACATCTCGGCGGAGTGGATCCAACTGCTGCTATTCCGCTGGACGTGGGCCAGGATTGCCCCGAACTTGATCTACCGAATAGTGTATCGGCGCTAGAACAGGAATTCGCGGTAACGACAGGTAGCAAGCCTGGAGCAGGCTAATTGAATAGGCACATCGCCTCGACTTGATCAACTGAACCATCTCGCAACCAACCGTCAAGCTGCGCCGGATCTTTGAGTTGTTGCCCTCGAACTCGATCAACCACAACGAAGCTACACTTCACGCCGGGAATCGCGCTCATATCGCCCCATAGCCGCTCAAACTGACAAACGGGATAAACGTCTTCCTGCCCCTGTCCCCACCGCTTCTTGACATCCTTGATCGTGACATAAATCGGGAGCCGCGTGGCGAACTGATTCAATGCCGTCGCGAGCTTCGGCGGATGATGCAAGTCCGGTCGACTCAACCCGAATATCCGCAGGAGCGCATCGATATCAATCCATGTCGTCAGGGTGTTGTAGTACGAAAGGTTGAACTCCTCCTCTTCACGTGGCATTGCCAACCCTTCCAGGATTCGCGGTTGGCCATCCACTCGTGCCAACCCGCCACCGCGATCATCAATTCGCCGACCGATGACTTCAAATGTCAGTGCACTGCCCGAGCCGATGTGGTGGCCAAGTAACCCAGGAGCCAGGTTCGCACCCAGCGTATCGACGTTATGGAGCAGCAGATACTTGAGCTGCGGTCGTTCTTGAATCAGATCACGAAGTACACCATTGCGAATGAGATTAGGAATCTCGTACCAGTGACCGACAGGGTGCAAGCACTGCAAGGGTTCGTTTTCGACGTAGTCGGAACCCTCCCCGACTGTCGTGGCCCACTGAATGAGAGCGGCGTGGACACTCTCGCGCATCCGCTGCTTCCGCTCATCGAGGAGTTGTTGCGTCGTTTCTTCCCAAGCAAATCGCAAATCGCGCACCATGGGAACCAGACGGAGCCCCACCGAAGCACCGTGAGACAGCCGCACCGGACCAGGATAACCAAAGGCTTGCGTCGCAAGGATGGCATCCGAGATCGGTTCGTGCGTGAGATAGCCTGTTGTAAAGATGTGCGGAACATCCTTGCCAGAGTGGATTGACGATTGCCGGCTCTTGGCGAGGTGAATTTCGAGAAATGACCGGTGCCGTTGTTGCAAGCGAACAAAAGGATGAAGAGCCTTCACAACACCCGCACCCTGGGTCCAGCGACTACCTGCCCCCGCTGCCAGGGTCACGACGGCCACTTCACCTGCGGCAATCGATCTTCGACCGATCTCAACAGAGTCACTATCGAGGCCAGTTCGGGTATCAGTAACGTCACCTGGCAGCACATCTTCGATCACCGTCGATGCCGGGAGGCGATTCTGGGCAAGGCCAATCAATCCCCGCCGGAGATCGTCCCGGATTCGTTCATGTTGCTCGCGCTCGAATCCCGAGTGCGCCAACAGCTCGTTTAAATTCTCACGAGTGACGACGCGGCCGATAGTAGCATGGGGCATCATGCGATCAAAAAGTGACTCGATGAGGCCAGAAAGTTCGGGATTGCCTCGCGCTGCCTGGCCTATTCGATCGAGCTCCTGACGCCGCGTCGCGGAGATGGTCCGTGGGTCTTCGCGAAGCCAGACTGGAACCAGTTGGGTGTAATAGCCCCGCGGGAGGAGTGCTTCATCCGAAGTAAGCAGGTCCGCAGTAGTTCCTGCTGTATTCACCGCGAAGTCATACACAACGGGGTTCATCGCGAATGGTAGGCTGGTTCGGTAGTGATCGCGAAGGCGGATCATCTCTTGTGCCAGGAACGATTGTGCCTCCCGTTTCCGTTCCGGTGCCACGATGAATCCCATGCCGCCACCCGACATACCACCGAGCATCCAGAACCCCCAAAACGCGTCGCCGAAATGTGAGCGGCAAGAGGCTATCAGTACTTCGGTGTAAGCATTGGTTGCAGCCGGAATGATGGTCTGAATGGGTCCGGAGAAATTTCGCGTGGTCAATTCGCCAAGGCGTTTCACATCACCTTTGCACAGTGATTCTTGTATCAGCTCGAAGAGTTCCAGGGAATTCTGCCGGGCAGCCCATTCTTTCTCTTCACGCAGCAGGTACTTTTCTGTCACCATTTCCAAGACAGGGCCGACGTTTTGAGCCATACCCCCGTGGACAAGCACTAGGCTCTCTTCGAGCCGCCGTTGGGCGTCGGGCGGAACCACCTCGCTTCCCAGGACGGTATGCTGAGGAAGCAAGCGCCCCCGACTGATTCCCCACTCGGGATCGCTTTCCGTCGCCATGGCACCGACGATCAACTTGATACCGGGCCAGACACCACCGGAATCTTGCCAGCCACCGCCCGAACCGCCCAGCCACTCACCGAGTATGGCCCGGGCTGCGACCAGGCGGCGCTCGGGCTCAGACAATACCCCCGTGAGCGAGGCTGTCTGCCCAGTGGCCCGCATACAGACCGCGATCAAGCCCGCCAACAAGTTCGTCGAAACCGCCAGACGCGAGCCC
>JBGTAO010000513.1:0-4420 GCA_041749835.1 Gemmata sp.
CGGAGTAGCGGTAGGTGAGCTCCTCGTGGTCGAGCCCTAGCAGGTGGAGGATCGTGGCATGCAGATCGTGGACATGGACCCGTCCTTCGACGCCATAGAGCCCGAACTCGTCGGTGGTACCGTGGACCGTGCCACCCTTCACGCCGCCACCAGCCATGAGCATCGAGAACCCATAGGGATTGTGGTCGCGGCCGCTGGCTCCTTCGCTCATGGGTGTGCGCCCAAACTCACCACCCCAGATAACCAGTGTGCTATCGAGTAAGCCACGAGCCTTGAGATCGCGGATCAGGGCCGTGGTGGGTTTGTCGGCTCGGAGGCAGAGCTTCGAATGGTTCCCTTCGATATCGGCGTGCGCGTCCCACTGGCTACCGGCCCCGCAGTAGACTTGCACAAAGCGGACACCGCGTTCGACCATACGCCGGGCCAGCAGACAGCGAAGCCCGAACTCCGCGGTTTCCTTGCGATTCAGCCCATACGCCTCTTTCACCTTCTCCGGCTCTTGCGACAGATCAACCGCTTCCGGTGCGCTTGCCTGCATCTTGAACGCAAGCTCGTAGGCACGTTGGCGTGCTTCCAACTGGGTATCGCCGGGGCGTTCGCGACGGTGGGCTTCGTTGAGCGTGCCGATCAGTGCGAGTTTGGCTTTCTGCCGCTGCGTTCCGACTTCGGCCGGTGTGTTCAAGTTCAAAATGGGGTTCGGGCCATTGCGAAAGAGCGTTCCCTGATAGGTCGCTGGCATGTAGCCCGTGCCCCAATTGCGGGGACCGCCGAGCGGTTCGGGGCCACCTTCCGCGAAGACCACGAAACCCGGCAAGTTCTGGTTCTCGGTGCCAAGCCCGTAGAGTGCCCATGCACCCAGGGACGGTCGCCCCGTGAGGATCGACCCCGTGTTCATCTGGCACACGCTTCCCACATGGTTGAGACCATCGGCATGGCATGCGCGAAGTAACGCGAAGTCGTCGGCACAGGTGGCCATGTGCGGGACCCAATCACTGAAGTCGAGCCCCGCTTGCCCGTGCTTCGAGAACTTGCGCTTGCTGGCCAAGAGGGTGTTCCCGCCGGTACCCATTGGGGTGATGACTTTACCAAAGCTCGCGGGCAAGGGCTTACCATGCTGCCGTGTCAGTTCCGGCTTCGGGTCGAACAAATCAATATGGCTTGGGCCACCCTCCATGAACAGGAAGATGACCGACTTGGCCTTCGGCGCGAAGTGTGGCTTTTTGGGCGCAAACGGAGAACCGGGGGACTCACGTCCCCCGCTCGCCTGGGCGTTCAATGCCGCGAATGCGAGCGAACCGAACCCACTACCAGCCAGACGAAGGAACTCGCGACGCGACTGGAACGCAGGTACGTGAGCAGGTGGTCGAGTATCGGGCTTTGAGGGCACAGGGTTCATCACGGCAGCACCCACTGTTCAAGTATTATGAGCATCGCAACAACTGGGAAGCCACGGGTTGAATGCGATTGGTTCAATCCACATACAGGAATTCGTTCAGGTTCAACAGCGCATGGCAGAGATCGGTCACAGCTTCGGCTGAGGAGCCTGAATGCTGCTTCAGGAAAGTCAGCAGGGCGGCCCGCTCGATGGGCGTCGGTGGTCGGCACAACGCCAGGTGGAACGCACGGTCCACAATCTTCTGCGGGTCGTTACCCGCTTCCCGGATGACACGAATGCCGAAACTCTTGGCGAAACTGAGCACAAGCGAATCGTTCAGCAGCGTGAGTGCTTGCGGTGCTGTTGTGGTGACGAAGCGGCGCGAGCAAGTTTCATTCCGGTCCGTGGCATCGAAGAGTGAGAAGAGCGGATAACGCAGGTTCCGCTTGACGAACACATACACGCTGCGGCGATCACGCTCCTTGGCGTCAGGTGTGACCTTCCACTGACCACCAGCACTCTTTTGTAACTCAGTGGGGAGTTCCGGGAAGATACTCGGCCCGCCCGCTTTTGGGTTCAGCCGGCCCGAAACTGCAAGCATGGCATCGCGGAGCGCTTCACCATCAAGACGGCGACGGGGGAACTGCCACAAGAGTTTGTTGTCTGGGTCGGCTTTGCTGGCTGCAGTGTCCCCGTTGGCGGATTGCCGGTACGCGGCGGAGGTGACGATGGACCGATGCAGGGACTTCAGCGACCACTGCTTCGCAACCAATTCACTGGCAAGCCAATCGAGGAGTTCCGGATGGGTGGGTCGATCCCCACTGACGCCAAGATCCGCCGAAGTCGCAACCAACCCCGTGCCGAAGTGATGTTGCCAGAGGCGATTGGCAATCACCCGCGCCGTGAGCGGGTTTTCGGGTGCGGCGATCCAGTTCGCCAGCGCAGCACGCCGGCCCGGCGTCGACCCCTGTGGTTTCAGGCTGGCATCGGCTTCGGTGATCGTGGACAGAAAACCGGGAGTCAGCGGTTCTTTGTCCGGGCTCCGCCAGCTCCCACGCCGTAGCAGTTTAGTCGGGGGTGCTGTGGGGAGATCGGTCATCACCATCGCCCGAGGCGGTTCCTGAGGTCTCTCGCGGTTCAACTGCCCGAGCTTGGCGTTGAGCATCACCCACTCGTCGCGTTCGGCGGGTTTCATCTGTTTGGAAACGTCGCCCAGAACCACGACTTGTTGTTCCACCATTGCAGCCAGTTGCTTCTCCAGTGGCGAACGCTGCTCGTACGGTTTATCCAGCAATCCGGAGTGCTCTTCGGCAAAGCGGCCACGTCTCCGATTCGATTCCTTGGTTCGGTACGGCTCTTCAATACGGGCTAACAGGCCGCGCAGTTCTGCCGTCTTCGCTTCCCACGCGATGCGGCTCAGTTCGAGTTGGTCGCGCTGTTCGCCGACAACCAGCGGTCGCTCGGTGGGCCACATCCCCGCGAAAAACGCCTGCATGCGATAGTAATCGTGCTGGGGAATCGGATCGGTCTTGTGATCGTGGCACCGGCAGCACCCGAGCGTAATGCCCAGAAACGTCGCAGCCGTGGTATCGGTAATGTCGTTGAGAATCTCTTGCCGGCGCTGCTCCAGATTGACCGCGTTGTATTCGTCCGGATAGTGGCGTAGAAACCCCGTGGCGATCAGTGCGTCGGGATCATTCGAGAAGAGTTCATCGCCAGCGAGCTGTTCCTGGATGAAGCGGTGGAATGGTTTGTCGGCGTTGAACGATTTGATGACGTAATCGCGATAACGCCAGGCCAACGGACGCGGATCATCGGCCTTGAAGCCATCGGTCTCGGCGAAGCGGACCACGTCGAGCCACCACACCGCCATACGCTCGCCAAACTGAGGCGAGGCGAGCAACTGATCGACCACTTTCTCGTAGGCATCATGCGACGAATCGCGGACGAACGCCTCGACTTGCTCGGGCGTGGGGGGCAGACCAATGAGATCAAAGTAGACCCGGCGGATGAGCGTGCGGCGTCCGGCCTCAGGAGCGAATGTCAAACCTCGTGTAGCGAGCCTCGACAGTAAGAATTGGTCGATCTCGTTGCCAACTCGAGTATGGGAATCCGGAAGAACCGGAACAGCGGGGCGTTCCACCTGGCGATAGGCCCAGTCGTCGGGAAGTTCGGCGGCGCGCACAGTCGGAACGACGAGAAGCGCAAGCAGCGGAATGCCGGTGGAAAGGCGGAGCAGCAACCGCATCTCCAGATCCTCAAACAGGAAGGGAACAACGCTTCAGCATACCCCGAGTTGAGACCACTCGCCAGATCCTCTCAGGCGGAACCTGTCATTGCCATTGGATTCATTCGGCCGCGAAACGCACTGTGGCGATTGTACGATTGCACCCAGAATGCCGCCTACTTCCCGAGTTTGTCCAGCACATTCTTTGTGATGCGAACCACGGCGGGATCGTTGCCCCGCAGGCCGTGGCTCCAGTCAGTTGTCCCGACAGTGACAACAGTGCCGCCGCGGGTGTAAACCCCCATCACGGCATTCCCGGTCCGCCCCTTCTCCCACTTCTCGTACCATTCGCAATCATCCGGGTGCCAGCGTGCCGGGCACGTGGCGAGAACTTCGAAGTTCTTCGGCGTACCATCGCTGTGAGTCGGCACGGGGATACCATCTTTCCAGATCAACTCGCAGCCATCGCACTCGTAGCCCACGATTTTGTACTTCGGGAGATCGGCCCCGAAGCGATCGCCACGCTTCAGTTGGGTGCCCGCAAACAACCAGTGCTCGGGGTGATGTGTGATGAACGAACCCGGGCCATCCATAAACTGCCCGTGACTGCGTTGATAGCCACCCCAGAGGAACCCGACGCCGGTAAGCGTGTTCTCGGGTCGCTTCACGAGATAATGGCTCCACAACGTAGAGAGCGATTGGTGAGTACCAGCCATGTAGTGCGGGTCGTCCCCGAACGAGTGCTTCCAGCACACGAGCGCCCGGCCGCCCTCTTCCGAACGAACCTGCCAACAGCAAGTATTGCCGCTGAAGAAGGC
>JBGTAO010000514.1:0-2273 GCA_041749835.1 Gemmata sp.
TTACGGCAGCCCGCTGTACTGGCGAACCCGGGTCAGCTTGCGAGTCCGCACCTTCGAAACGGGGATGAACCAGACCGACGAACGCAAGGACGCCGGGGGGAATGTGATGGTCGCGGCGAGTTCGCACCGGCAACCGCTAAAGGTGAACGACGCCGATGGCACTCCGATCGAGATCGCCGCCGTGGTGGTCTGGAAGGTGACAAACCCCTCGGAAGCGGTGTTCCAGGTGGACGATTACGAAGGCTTCGTCAAGATGCAGGCCGACGCGGCGCTGCGAAACCTCGCCAGCCGCTACAGCTACGATGCCCCCGAAGGTGCTGAGCACTCACTGCGCGGGCACATCGAGGAAGTCGCCACGCAACTCCGGATCGACCTCCAGGAGCGGATGCGGCAAGCGGGCGTCGAGATGCTGGAAGCCCGGATCAGCTACTTGGCCTACGCACCCGAGATCGCCGCGGGCATGCTCCAGCGGCAACAGGCGAAGGCAGTTGTCGCCGCACGTGAGCAGATCGTGATCGGTGCTGTTGGCATGGTGGAGCACGCGCTGGCAATGCTGGCAGAGCGGCACATTGTCGATCTCGATCCGGAACGCCGGGCCGCCATGGTGAGTAACCTTCTGGTAGTGTTGTGCAGTCATTCATCACCCCAGCCGGTTCTCAACACGGGTACGCTCTACAATTGAACGCACGCACACAGTTCGGCATGGGCAACACTTCTTGCTCCATGCCGAACCGTACGTTCTCACCCGGAGAAACTGATGTTGCTTGCCCTCGCACTCACGCTCTCTCTCGCCGAACCCGCTCCCGATGCCATCGCCACAGCCCCGCGACTACTGGGCGAGTTTGTCGAACTCAAGACGAAGAGCGGTACGCTACTCGCCTCGCTCGATCTCCCGACGCAGCCCGGCCCCTGGCCCGTGGTGCTGATTCACGCGGGCTCCGGCCCCACCGATGGTGATGGCAACGGCCCACTCACCCAGACCAATAATTTGAAGCTGTTGGGGCGTTCACTGGCGGCCAACGGTATCGCGGCACTGCGAATCGACAAACGTGGTGTGGGGCGAAGCCGGAATGCGTTGCAGCGCGAAGAAGACGTCCGGTTGGAAACCTACGCCGCCGATATCGTCGCCTGGACGGCGTTTCTGCGAAGCGATCCGCGCTTCACGAAGGTGGGGCACATCGGGCACAGCGAAGGCTCGCTCATTGGGCTGGTCGCGGCGAAGGAGGCCAAGCCCGATGCGTTCGTCTCGCTGTGTGGCCCGGGGCGACCGCTCCAGGACATTCTGCGCGAACAGCTCAAGAACGGATTGCCCGCCAATCTCTTCGAGGAAAGCGACAAGATCATTACGGAACTGACTGCGGGCCGCACCGTGAAGGAGACCTCGAAAACGCTGGCCGCTTTGTTTCGCCCCAGTGTGCAGCCTTACCTGATTTCAACCTTCCAGCACGACCCCGCCAAACTTCTGGCTGCGCTGCCGGTGCCGGTGCTGGTGGTCTCCGGTTCCACCGATATCCAGGTCACGGCCGAGGATGCCAAGCGACTCGGCGATGCCATGCCCCAGGCGAAAGTCGTGACCATCGACGGCATGAACCACGTCCTGAAGGCGGTTGCGGAGAAGCACCGATTGCTCCAGCTTCCCAGCTATTCCGACCCGACGTTGCCGCTGCACCCGAAATTGGTGCCGGAACTGGTTGCGTTCTTGAAGGTCGCGCTCGCCGCCAAGTGATCACGGAATGAGATTGTTCGAGGGCACACCATGGCGAAAAAGGATGTGAAGTCGTTCCTGCTGCGAATCGATCCGCGCGTATTGAGCGCGATGCAACGCTGGGCCGAAGATGAACTGCGCAGCCTGAATGGGCAAATCGAGTTCGTGCTCCGGCAGGCGCTGCTTCGCCGTGGGGTGAAACTGAACGAGGAACCCGTGCCCGAGACCGAGCCGGAGAGCGGCAACATGTGACAGCGTGCCGCTCGCCGTTATCCGCGCACGGCACCGCCGTTCACGCGGAGCGTTTGCCCCGTCAGGAACGCCGCCGCGGGGCTGGCCAACCACACTGCTACTGCCGCGACATCTTCGGGTAAGCCCCAGATTCCCAGCGGCGTTTCCCGGCGAACCCGCTCTTGCCACACCGCGCTGGCGGTTTCTCCCCAGGCGGTGCGAATCCAGCCCGGTGCGATGCAATTCACACGCACGTGCGGTGCCAGATCGACGGCCAGGCTCCGCGTGAAACACGTCACGGCACCCTTCACCGCTGCGAAGAGTTGCCCACTGTCGC
>JBGTAO010000515.1:0-4498 GCA_041749835.1 Gemmata sp.
CGGGCCTCCGGAACACACCCCACCAAAACGGCCGGAGGTCGCCTGGTTGCCGAAAGGGAAGGCTGGTGAATACCTGTCCATCCCTCGGAGCCGTGATTTCGGTCACGGCTCTGCTGCACAGCATGGCCCGAAGTACTCCTCAGGGTGCTTCGGTGTTGTCGGGGCTCGCTCTGCTAATTTCTTACTGTCGGCTTTCTGATCACGCGGTCATTTCTCAAATCCCCGGAAACGCTGGCCTCAGCCCGCTGATCCGGGTAATGTTTCCCCCATTGTTTTGATTTTGCTCCCCCTCAACCCGAGGCTCTGGCTCGGGGCTCGTCAGGATATCCGATGTCCGTTCCTTCCGCCTTCCCGACTCCCCGAACTGGTTGGGCCAGCTTGCGTGATCTCACTGGCTATCAGTGGTTCGTCTTCATCGTCTGCTGCCTGGCCTGGGACATGGATTGCATGGATCAGCAACTGTTCGCGTTGGCCCGCCGGCCTGCGATGGAATCGTTGATGCCACCGCTCACGACCGCCGACCCGCGCTTCACCTCGTTCCAGCAGGACATGACCGAGAAGGCGGGCGGGAAGCCTGTGACCGATGAGCAAGTGGTCGCCTCACTTCGCAATGCCGATATCAACCGCGCCGGAACCAGCGCCACTTCCATCTTCCTGATTGGCTGGGCCATTGGGGGCATTGGCTTTGGCATTCTTGGCGACCGCTGGGGCCGCGTGAAAACCCTGATGCTCACGATCGGCCTCTACGCCGTGTTCACGGGGCTCAGTGCCTTTTCCAGCACGGTCTGGGACTTCCACTTTTATCGGTTCCTCACGGGGTTGGGTGTTGGTGGAGTGTTTGCCGCCGCGGTCACGCTGCTGGCCGAGACGATGCCGTCCAACGCTCGCCCGTTCATATTGGGGTTGTTCCAGGCTTCGAGTGTGCTCGGGAATATCACCGCTGCGATGCTCAGCATGTACTTTGGATTCCTGCGCGAACAGGGGTCGTTCGATGGCCGGACGGTACTCGGGTTCCCGCTCACGCCCTGGCGGCTCATGTTCCTGGTGGGTATCCTTCCGGGCTTCTTGATTGTGTTGATTCAGTTCTACCTGAAGGAACCGGAGAAGTGGCGGCAGTCGGTCGCCGAGGGAGGTGCGAAACGGGCCGGCTCCTATGCCGAGTTGCTGGGTAGCAAGTGGCGGCGGCACGCAATTGGTGGGTTGGTTCTCGCTTTGGCTGGAGTCATTGGTTTGTGGGGCATCGCCTTCTTTTCGTACGATCTGCAACGCTATGTTGCGACACCGCAGTACAAGGCGGAAGCCGTGGAACGCGGGCTCGCCACACAAGAACAGGTCGAGCGGAATACCTTGCCACCCGAGGCGGCGAACTTCGTGCGGGGGCAACAAGATTTCTGGGCCGGGATGACGTCGCTGGTGCAGAACGTCGGGGCCTTCTTTGGTATCTTCGCGTTTAGCTGGATCACCTTTTCTGTGGGTCGCAAGCCAGCGTTCGCATTCTTCTTCATCGCTGCGGGATTAAGCACTGCGGCGGTGTTCCTGTTCCTGAAGGATTGGTCCGACATCTTCTGGATGATTCCGATCATGGGCTTCTTCCAGTTGGCGATCTTTGGTGGCTATGCCATCTACTTCCCCGAACTGTTCCCGACCCGGCTCCGCAGCACCGGCACCAGCTTTTGCTACAACGTTGGTCGCTTGCTTGCGGCTTCTGGCCCGGCGGTATTGGGGCTCCTGACCAGCCCTGTGGTATTCGGTGGTTATCCGGAGCCGTATCCCTTCCGCTATGCCGGCGCGGCCATGTCCACTGTGTTCGTCATCGGACTACTCGCTTTGCCATTCCTGCCCGAGACCAAGGACAAGCCGTTGCCGGAGTGATACACCATCGGAACGAGACGTTCTTTGATGGCCGAGCAAGATGGAGTGTTTCCTTTGGTTGAGACAACACCGGACTGGCTGGCGCGTCGCGATGGGACATTGAAGGCGGAGATCGGGCCGGAAACGCTGTTGGTGATGCTTTCCGGCCAGCCGTTGTACAAACTGGTTGTGCGGCCCGCCGAGGGGAAGCACACGTGTGTCGTCACCCAGACGAATAACGGCAAACTCCTCGACACCAACACTGCAACCTTTCTGACGGCCGATGCGGCAATCGCTGGCGGCCTGGAGCAACTCCGAACTGCGCTCGGGTGGTGAACCGTGTTGATCCCGTTTGTGTTGATCTTCCACTTTGCGGTTCACGATCCTGTTCACGTGCGAGCCACGGCGTTCCTGCAAGATCGCAAGAATTGCGGCCTCGTTGTCGGGATCTGGCACGAGGGGCACACGCGGGTAATCGGTCTGGGTTCCGTCTTTCTGCCGGGTGGCGAGCGCACCCCGGATGGTACGACCATCTTCGAGATTGGCTCGATCACCAAGCCGCTCACCGGGATTCTTCTGGCCGAGGCAGTCCGCAAGGGCGAAGTGAAGCTCGACGATCCGGTTGCGAAACATCTCCCGGACGAGTTGGTCCCACCCACGATTGGCGACCCGGTCACGCTACTGCACCTCGCAACGCACTTTTCCGGGCTGCCCGTGCAACCGCCATTGCTCGGGTTGGCCGCGAAGAATCCGTTGAACCCGTATGCCGATTGTGATCAGAAGAAGTTGATCAACGCACTTCGCGTGATCAAACCGACGCACAAGCCCGGCGAGGAATATCGCTATTCGAATCTCGGAGCCGGGCTTGTGGGGCATGCACTGGTCGCGGCAGCCGGAGCCGATTCGTTCGATGCACTGCTGCGGGAACGGCTTTGTCAACCGTTGAACATAAAGGATACCGCTGAGGCGCTGACCGGCGAGCAGCGTTCCCGGCTGGCACGCGGCCACACCGCCGAAGGGAAACCGACACCCCACTGGGACTTCGCCACGCTCGTGGCTTGTGGCGGTGTTCGCTCCACCGCGAACGACCTGCTCAAGTTCGCAGCGGCAAGCTTCGGTGAAGCGAAGAGCGACGTGCTGCCGGCGATACAGGAAGCGATGCTACCACGAAAGAAACTCTCGTCGAGCACCTCGGTCGGGCTGTTCTGGATGACGACTGTGCCCCGTGAAGAGGTGAAACGAATCTGGCACAACGGGGCAACTTACGGACACCAGGCCATCATCGTGCTGGTGCCCGAGCGCAAAGTTGCGGTGGTCGTTCTCTGTTCAGTCTCCACCCGTGATTTGGATCGCCTCGGAATGGACCTGGCGAGCCTTGTGAAGTAGCTCCCGCCCGCCAGGCCCCAATTGGACTGGGACAGACTCCGCTAGGCCGTTATCGCCCCTTGGCCAGGAACGAAATGCCCAGCTTTGGTGTCGGCCCGATGTGGCACATCTGATCGAATTTGAAGTGCTTGAGCACCTGGATCATCACCTCGCCCTCTTCCGTGCTTGCACAATTCAGCAGGTGACGGCCATTCTCAGTGATCGCAAAGCCGCCACTGTACGGTTGAACCTTCAACGCACCCGGATCGAACCGCCGGCCCTGGGCGCTAAACGGGACTCGTGTCGGAGTTTTGCCGTTCGAGAGGAAGAAGGTGAGCCCGCACGATCCCAACTTGCAGAACTCGTTGTACTTCGAATCTTGAATGGTGCGTGCGGCATCGCGGGCCGCCCATTCGCTTTGGCCATATCGGCCGATCACCTCGCTGCCCGTCGCGACTACCCATTCCGTGCCGTCCTTGCGCACATCGAGCTTGCGCGGGTCGAACGGCGTCATTTCACCAACATAGCCGACGCCCGGAACCGGGATGCCCACCCGCGAAAGCCCATTGATTTGCGATTGGAGCGCGGCCTTGGCCAGTGGCCCCTTGGCAGCGGCGGGGGCCTGATCGTTCCCCACGAAGAGATAACTCATGAGTGGTGCCAATTGCCCCACGATACCAACACGATTAAAGCCATAACGATGAATGACCGCCACGGCTTGCTCGGCGTCGTCCTTCACGGGTCCGAAGTTGAAGAACAAGTTGTCATCATCACGCACGCACCAGACGCCCCGGATGGCTTCCACCCGGACTGTGCGCAAGTCGATGGGAATGACGTGGCGAGCTCCTGCACCCGTCATGGCTGGCCCTTGACCGAGGAACCCGGAGTTCCCGGTTCCCGAAGCCGTGGCAAAGTTGATCGGGGCGGTGGGATTGGTTGGGTTCAGGCTGTTGGGCTGATTCTGGGCCGCGATGCCGGGGCCGCCAATCGTCGCTGGTGGCCGACCGTTGATGAGGCCGTACTCGACCACGGGCCGCGGGCTTCCGATCGTCACCCACTCGGTCGGCCGGATGTCGCGGTACACTCGTGCCGCATCGCGAGCATCAAGTTCGCTATCGCCAAAGTCGCGCAGGAAGCGCTGCCCTACCCAGAGTTGCCAGCCACCGCCAACACGCTTCACGCTCACATCGGTGGCGTTGATTGTGAACTTATTCTCCGGATGGGGCAGTGGAATCTCTTGGGGGAGAGCCAGCGGGTTCCCCCCTGCGGCCAGGTAGGCACC
>JBGTAO010000516.1:0-7797 GCA_041749835.1 Gemmata sp.
GAACGACGCTGGGTCTTGCGTTTGGAGGAAACAATACGAGCACTTGATGTTGCAATGCGAGTAGTGCGCGATCCCGACAATATCGATTGCGTATTGGCTTTGTGGCCATTCCTGCTTCTTCAAATGGGCACAGCCTCGACACTCGTGATGCACTTCGCCACTGCGGTTAGCCGTGCGAATCTTCTCCCGGACGGCAATCACTGTCTCCAGTGGTATTTCGCCGCCTTCGTAATCGGAAACGAATGGCAATCCCGTCCGATGGTGCACGATCAGGCAACTGTGCAGGCTACGGCGGTTGAACGCCAGGCCGCCCTCGATCCACTCGCAACTGTGGTAACTCGTGCTCATTCGTTACTCGTACTTGCGCAAGTGAAGCAACTCGATAACCGGGGTAACACATGGCAAATCCCTCGCACTGACGCAAGACCGATTCCTTGCCCAAGTGCGACTCCTTAACCTACTCCGTTACTCGGCCCGACAGATTGCTAGAATTGCTTTTCCGTGAGCGTGGATTCGGTCGCCGTGTATCGTTTAATGGCACACCCCGAACATGCGCCCATGCTGCCATCGCGGACCTGGAGAGTGAGCAACATGGCGAACATTTTGGACCGGATCATCCAAACGAAGCGGCGGGAGATCGCGCGCAACCAGGAGCTCATCTCAGTATCGGAACTCGAACGGGCTGTAAGCGAACGACCCACCGCTCGCGACTTTCCCGCTGCGCTGCAATGCGCGGGAGGCGTCGCTGTGATAGCGGAGGTCAAAAAGGCTTCACCTTCAGCGGGCGTGATTCGGGCCGAGTTCGACCCGGTGGCGATTGCTCGGGAATACGATAGTAATGGAGCTGCGGCAATCAGCGTGTTGACGGATGTGGAATTCTTTCAAGGCGAACTGGCGTACCTCACACTCATTCGAGAAGCCGTCGCGTGTCCCGTGCTTCGCAAAGATTTCATTCTCGATCAGTACCAGTTGTTGGAGGCCCGTGCTGCCGGTGCCGATGCGGTCCTCCTGATTGCCGAATGCTTACCAAACCAGGAACTGCTAGCGTTGCAGCACGCAGCTTCGGAACTCGGATTGCACACATTAGTGGAACTACACGATGCCGAGCAGTTGCAACGCGTGCTCGACTGCGGGGCCCGTGTCATTGGTATCAACAACCGCGATCTCCGCAGCTTCCACACCCGGCTCGAACACACACTGGAGTTGCTGCCGCAGATTCCCAGCGACCGGATTGTCGTCAGTGAAAGTGGAATCACTATGCACGCCGATCTTGTGAAGCTGGGTGCGGCCGGTGTTCAAGCAGTTCTGGTGGGAGAATCGCTGATGCGAGCCAACGATATTGGTGCGGCCCTGCGTCGCCTTCGCGGTGTCGATGCGTGATCCGGTTGTTGTCGCCCAACTGAGGGATGGAACCCACGAACCGTTAGTTTGCGGAGCGATCCCGGATCGAACGCCGCTCCGCCCCGCAGAGTAAGCGCCAGCCGCACCACGCCCAAATCGCGAGCACCAGGAAGGTTTCCCACGGATAGCCCATCCCCGTGTCGGCCTGGACCATGGGAGTAACGCGGCTGGTCAAGCCGTCGGCACCGGTCACGGTTCGAGCGTAATAGCCGAAGCCCAGAGTGCCTTGGAGATGCATGCCACTGAATGCGTTTTCGACCAGATACAGCAAGACCAGAATCGTGAGCGGAAACGAGTTCATGTACCCCAACAGGCGCGGGGCAAACGGCGGAGGGTGACTCTTCGGGATGTCCAGTGAACGAGCGCCATCCGGGAGCGGCACCTGTGAAAGCATGGTGACCCCGAAGGCCTGGGTTCGCAACAATCGCATGGGTTCCGCTAACAAGACCACGAATCCCACCACAGACAGCAACGCATCGTAATACATGAACCGGTAGCAGGTGAGATAAGCCGCGAAGAATAGAAACGCCGCACCAACACCGGTGGGCCGGCGATGATCGCCCTGCCAGGAGTAGATCGCGACTGTTGCGGCCAGCACGGTTCCCCAAAGAGACCACGCCAGCGTTTTCGCCAATTGCGTATCGCGCACCGCTTCGGGCAGATTAAAGTCATGCAAGATCCGCCGGGGGATACCCTGCAGATCGCGACTAAGATTGATCCAGTTCTGGTTCACGTTGTAGAGGCCCGAGGCTTCTTTACCCACAGCCAGCCAGTCGAACCAGGTTTGCAACCCGACCACTGGCAACGTCGCCGCTGCCAGGCCACAACCCGTGAACACCATGGCCATGCAGAATCGCCAACGGCGCATGAGCAGCGGAACCAGGAAGAAAGCCAGCCCCCACACGGGCTTGAATGCCAGCAATCCCCACACCATACCACCAGCCGTGTTGTAGCCCCGACTCGCCAGTGCCCAGCCCCAGATGACGATTGTGAGCGTGATCGTGGGGTTCTGCCCCAGATCGAGCCCACCGCGCGTTCCGGGATAAAGCAAGATACCGAGCGTGGCCACAGACCACCAGATCCGCCCCTGTGTCAGGACTCGCACGCCCAAGCCTGCAACAACTACCATCGCCAGGGCCAAGAACTGGAACCGGGAGTAAGACCGCTGCGGGTGATCGTCCAGCGCGAGTGGCGCATACAAGAACGCATGGATCGGTGGATAGAGTGGCCCGCCGATCGCCGGACGATTCACCTCCTCCACCACGAGCTGATCGATCGCCTGCGCCGACGCATGAAGTTGTGCGAGCATGAGAAATGGATTCCCCCCAACAGGCACAGCAATCGGAGCGACCGCGGCCCCGCCAACCGTCCTCCACTGTGGCGAATCAGTTCCCATGAACCAGTACATGAGCCAATCAGCATCGTGCCGCATCTCTTCATCGACTCGTCGGGCCACCCGGAGGTGCGGCGGCAGGATCGCTTCCGCTTGTGTGGCAGGAGATTCATTCACAACGGGATAACCGGAGCGCACGACTTCCCACTGTCGCTGCCGATGATAGAGCTTGCGACCGTGCCCCTGCACCAGCATTCGACCCATTACCCATTGCCCGCCAAAGTCGATCTGGGCGTGGCCATTGTTGCCATCAACGCGAAGGCGCTCGGGCGGCAACTCCGGCGAGTTATCGAACCAATGCCAGGAGTGATCCAATAGATAGGCGGCAACTCCGAACGCCGCCGCCCAGAGCAACAATGCGACGTATAGGCGCTGCTTCTCTCGCAAGCCCGCCTGGGGAGAATTGGCTTTCCCTGCTCGATCAGGATTGGACCCCACGCTTTTTCCCTGTTATGTTCAGGAAACTCGGCGAAGGTTGTTGTAGGGCTGGAACGCGGATGCGGGACTGCAGAACTGTGACCGGAAGCTGCAATTGGCCACTTTCGGCCCAGTTCTCCGCGAGATCGGAAAGCGATTCGAGGGTGTCCTGCACCTGAGCCAGGTAGGGGTCGAGCGCTTCCACCGACAATTGGCCCGGGACCGTGATGGCTTCGCCAAAGACACAGCGAACGCGCGACAACGGTCTTGGGATGACAAACCGATCCCAACTCGACATCCGCCATGGCCGGCAATGCCCCACGCCAACCGGAACAATCCGCATGGCACTTCGAGAAGCCAAATACACAATCCCTGGTTGCACCTGTCGGCGCGGTCCACGGGGGCCATCGGGGGTCACAGCCAGGTGCTGTGGTCGTTTCTTTCGCCGAATGAGTTGCCGCAGTGCCGCAACACCACCGCGGCTGGTCGAGCCGTGAACGACCGAGATGCCCGTCGCTCGCAACAAGGAGCCCAGTAACTGACCATCCGCATGTGAACTGACCAACGCCGCGAGCCGGGGATTCCCATAGCGGGCGATCGGAATGAGAAAGTTCTCGTGCCAAAGTGCGTAGATGTACGCGCCCTGCTCCGGCGGCTGAAGCGGGTCCACGGGTGTGGTGCTGAGGGAATGGGTGTCGAAGCGGATCGAGGTGGAAAGTACTCGTGCGATTTGAGTACCACACCATCCGGCAGCGGCGATCAACCTTTGGTCGCGAATCTTCATCGCGGCCTCCCATCGCAAGGGCTGGCCGATTGCCCCGACGCAGCCAATGACTTACTCCGGCCATTCACCGGAGAATACTTCCGTTGCCGGTCCGGTCTTATACACGCAGTTGTCGCTTTCGGACCAGTCCAGTTCGAGATCGCCGCCGGGAAGGTGTGCGACGATCCGGCGGCCCGTTTGTCCTGTGAGCACACCGGCTACACAAACCGCGCACGCACCCGTTCCGCAAGCGAGGGTAATCCCACTGCCACGCTCCCAGGTTCGCATTGTCACCTCGTTGGGGGAATGGATTTTCACGAAGTGCGCATTCACCCGGCGGGGAAAAGCGGAGTGGTGCTCGATCTGTGGCCCAAGCTGTGCGACCAGATCCTGCGTTGCACTCGGCGTGAAGTAAGCCGCATCTGGGTAGACAACAACGTGGGGATTGCCCATGGAAACACAGGTAGCCTTGAACCGGTATTCACCAACTTCGAGCGAGGAGTTCACGGGTGGATCGCCCGGCAGCAACGTCGGAATCTGGCTTGATTCGAGAATCGGCGGGCCCATGTTCACCCGTACGCGACTCACTCGGTCGCTCTGGAGTTCGAGATCCACCGTCAAGATCCCACGCCCCGTTTCAAGCCGCAGTTGATGCTTGCGTGCGATTCCATGGTCATAGACATACTTCGCCACGCAGCGGATGCCATTGCCACACATCTCGGACTCGGAGCCATCGGCGTTGAACATCCGCATCCGGGCATCAGCCTTCTCGCTCTGGCAGATGAGGATGAGCCCATCGGCACCGACTCCGAAATGGCGATCGCTGATCACGCGACTCAACGCCGGGGGATCAGTGGGAAGTGGACTTCGCACACAATCGACGTAGACGTAATCATTGCCGATACCCTGCATCTTCGTAAATTTCATGGCCGACAGTTCTCGTTCGGGATTCGTTCAGTTCGGTGTCCGAAATCGTTTTGTGATCCACTGACCGCCAGAGCCATTACTGACGTTTCGCATCTGATCACATAGCGGGCTCGTGAGCGAGAAGCCACAAGTCCTGCAAACGCTCTACAATCGGGATATGGCCGATTCGCGACCACCCACACGGAGTATCACGCTGGAGCGCTCCCCGAATCGGGCGGGAATCGGGGTGCTCCGGATTTCCGTTCAGGGGAAATCGTGGTTCTATACCTTCAAGGAAATCCTGTGTGAAATCGGTGGCCGGGGCTTTGCGATTCACCGCCTCGGCCAGGGGAACCTTTATCATGTTCGAGTGGATCGCCCTTCAGACAGCTCGTGCGAATGCCTCGGCTTCCTGCGCTGGGGCCATTGCAAACATCTCGCGGGGTTGCGGGCACTCATTCGGGCGCGGCAACTGTGAGCCAATCCCGAATCGCATGCTCCACTTCCTTAACAAACTGACTCCGCGACAGCACTCGATAACAGCCCGCTTCCCGAGCCGCCCGGAGAGCCTCGACATCCACATGCGGCCCGTAAGCCACAACACGAGGCGTCGAGGGGCAGGCCGCTTTCAGGTCGTCAAGCAAACTCAGAAGATTGAGATCAGGATTCTGGAGATCCAGCAACACAGCAGTTGGCGGTTCCCGCTGAGCGACCTTCAAGAGGTCGGCCGGGGTGCGTGCTTGACGCACGATCAGCCCTGCAGCTCGAGCGCTCGCTTCGATTCGGCTGAAGAAAATGAGATCGTCGCTCAGGACCAAACCATTGGCAGTCACTTCTTCTCCTTCTCCCCTAAACCTTGAAGCTCCAGGATGTAGGTCAGTCCATCCATCAGACCCTTGTCGAACTTCTTTTCCTTAAAGGCATCCAGCAAAGTGCGGGTCAATCGTGAACCTGTTCCCGGATAAAACGAGGCAGATGCCGGGCCACTGATCTCGATATAGGCATAACCGGGGTTCTTGTTGATGATGACATAGACGCCGCTCAGTTTCTCCGCTTTGCACCGCTCCTCGGCGTATTCCTTAAAGTGCTTTTCACGTTCCTCTGTCGTCATCGCTTTCAGCTTGTCGGCCGTCGTCTGCGGAAGCGTGTTAACGGTTTCAATCAGCAGATCGATATCCTTTTCTTTGAGAAGTCGATTCGCGGCGGTTTGGACCTTCACCCACGCAGTACCCGTGAAGAACTTGGCGTCGTCGCGGCTCTTGAGAGGGCTTTCACGGCGGGGTTTCGTGGGTTCTGTCGGCGTTCCGGTGCTGGTGCTCTCAGTCGATCGGAGAGCCTGGACCGAGCGCCTGCCGAGCAATCGCTTGATCTCGGAAAGTTCTACGAACAGGCTCAGCGATTGTGCATCGATCGATCCACCTTGTGTGACGCCAATAAGTTCACCTTTGTCATTGACGAGTGGTCCACCACTATCGCCCGGGTTGGTGGGCGAATCGGTTTCGATCACGCGTGCCTTGAAGTCGATCACCTTGCGATCGTCGAGCTTGGCCTGCCATTTTTTGGAATAGACTTGTCGCACCTTCCCCGGGGTGTACAGCCACAGTGCTCCACTTTTCCCAGGGTTGCCGAGCGAATGAACCGATTGCCCGGGGTCCGGGCTGTTGGCTGCGAGACTCAGGGCTTGGACCGTGTCCGGAAGGCGATCGAGCCGTATCAGCACCAGGTCACCTTCCTTATCGATCTCAACCACTTCTCCCGGAATTCCGAGTTCTTTCCGGCGATCCAGATAATGTTTCCGCTCGGGCACGACCTTCTTCTTGGCATCGAATTCGGGGAAGAACACCGTCGCATTCTTGACGTTCCCGACGACATGGTAGTTGGTGAGCACCAGGCGGCGGCCACGATCGACGAGTGCACCACTCCCCGAGGCAAATTGACCACCACCGCGATCAGACAGAATCCAAACCGTGGACGGTAGCACCTGCTGATACACCGTCGCGCCGGTGTCCAGCGGCACCGGTTCCACTTTCGGTTGGGCAACCGATGGGGAACTGATGGATGCGAAGAACAGCACAGCTAGCAGCATCCGAATCATGGTATGCTCCTCAACTCCGGGTGATCCTGAGATTCTATGCTGCTGGAGCTGTTGATGCCACGCGAACCGGGGGCTTGCCAGTGTGCACCAGTTCCGATGAAACGGCTTTCCAGGCAAGCGGGTGCTGGCTTGGTTGGTGATCTTCCTCCGCTGGCCACTGCCGGCGATTGCCTGGAGCAATGTGATGTCCGAACCTCTCCGCTGTGTGCCAGGCAACTCTGTAATCGTCGGCTACGACTTCAGCACGGGCGGCGTGAAGGCCTTGGCGTTTGATCTCACGGGTAACACGATTGCAGATGTTCGCTTGCCAACGGATCTGTGGACCGAGGGCGGCGTCTCAGAACTCAATCTGATGCAATTGGAAGGGCAAGCCTGGGCCAGCACCCGCTTGATTGCCGCAGCGCTGCGCGAACAGGAACGGCTCGACGACTGGCAAGCATGCGGCATTTCCGCAACGCACCACACCGCCGGCCGCATCGATGCCACGGGCAACCCGATCCGCCGAGCAATCTGCTGGAACGATCAAACGCTCGCCAAGTATCATCAAGAAGGGCTGACCCGATTGGGTGGCCAGGAACGAGCGTGCGAGTACACCGGTGGGCCGTGGGCCGTGCGGTACTCGCTCTCGCATCTCGTCAAAGATGAACACACCTTGAATGCCCGCCAGTGGAAACAAACACGCTGGATCCTGCCCCACGGCCCACTCGCCGCCGGTTATCTCACGGGTCGATTTGATTGCACCAGTATCTCATCCGCGGCTTCCACCGGGATTCTGGATCTGCGAACAAACCAGTGGCGGAGCGAAATGCTTTCGGCGATAGC
>JBGTAO010000517.1:0-6165 GCA_041749835.1 Gemmata sp.
TTGGTGGCAACCTGGCTCACCGGGCGGTTTGGCGCGCGGCCACCGGTCGTGATCCACTGCACCGAGGGCGAAGGGATCGACGAGCAGTACACACGGGTCGCACGGTCGTTCGCCCTGCTGACCACGGCGTACGGGCCGGCGCGGTTGCTCCATGTTGGCTTCGCGGTCGGGGTTGAGCGGGTGCTGGCGGGTGAATCCGAAGCCGCATTGGGTGAACCGTGGGCGGCGTTGCAGGAACTCTCGGCCGAACTACCCGCAGAGCCCGAGGGGCGAACGGTCCGGCGAGCGCTCTCGATCAACGACTGGACCATCGCCGATGCCTGGAGTGCGATCTTTGAACTGATGCCCGTGGACGATGCGACCGATTGGGTCGCCCCGGAGGTTCCACGGTTTGGTGCCACGCTGCGGGAACTCTGGACCCAGAAGATGGGCAACAAGCCAAGCGAATGGGAAGACGCCTACGCCAGCAGTCGCGCCAGTGGCATCGTCGCCGTGGCCGACGGAGCGAGTTCGGGCATCTATTGCCGTCTCTGGGCCGAACAGTTGACCACCCGCTTTGTGGCCGACCGCCCAGATGCCCGCGACCCCATTGCGTTGGGTAGGTGGATTCACGGCTTGCGTGGCGAATGGCGGACCGCGATCAACTACCCCAAGTTGAACTGGTCGCAGCAACGCAAGGTGGACGACCCTGGTGCCGCGGCCACGCTGCTGACGCTGGAGATCGGCCCGCCCAATTCAGAGGGCGAACACGCATGGCGTGCCTGTGCGGTGGGCGATGCCTGCCTGTTCTGGGTCCGCGAAGGGCAGTTGCTGGCGAGTTTCCCGGTGGTCACGGCGGAGCAGCTTGGTTCGACGCCGCTGCTGATCCGCTCCAATCCCGGGTTCCGCACCCTGGCTGTTGCTGCGGCAGGGGTGGCGCAGCCCGGCGATCAGTTCCTGCTGGCAACCGATGCCGTCGCGGGGCGGTTGCTCAAGAGTGTCGAAGCCGGGCCGGGGCCAGATTGGCAGCAGTTCGAGACGATCGAAGAACAGGCCTGGCGCGCCGACCTCGATGAACTCCGCAAGACCAACGACATGGTTAACGACGATTGCACACTCGTGACCGTGCGTGTGGTCCGCCCGGGTGAACCGATCCCCGAGCCCGAACCACCCGTGTTGCCCGAAGACCCGCTCGCCGAGGAAATCGCTACTGCTGGTGGGGAAGCGCGCGCGGAGACACCGATTCCCACAGCAACTGCCCCCGAACGTTCTGACGGAGAACTTGACCAAAACACCATTGCGGAAGCACTACACGAGAACGCCGGAGCGTTGCCCGAGGTGCCCCACGATGAACCCGAAGAGCCCGAGCCCACGACCAGGGATGGTTTCGCTGATTCGACGGACAACACTGTCTGACTACCTGCGAGGAAACCATGCCGCTTTCCGTTTTGCCCAGTCGCCTGGCCACCGTGGCCCTCGCGACCCTGTTGTTCGGCCTCCCTGTTGGGCTTTCCGCCCAGGGTGATCCCGCTGGCACGCTCACGGCCAAGAAAGCCGAGGTGCAGAAGAAACTGGCCGCGAGCAGTGAGATCCAGAAGCGCTTCCGCCTGGACGGTGCGACCATCGCCGATGGCAAGCTGAAGCTGTCCGGCGTGTTCCTGGAACCGGGCTTCACGCCTCCCGAAGCGAACAAGGGCGAACCGCCCGCCAAAGAGCCGTTCGCGGTGCTCGAGGACGAACTCACGGCCCTACTCAAGGAGGTGGTGAAGGAGCCCGCGCTCAAGCTGGATCTTTCCGGAGTCACGCGAATCGAGGGGAAGCAACATCCGTATGTGGTGTTGCAGAAGGCCGCCAACGATGCGGGCGCGACGAACAGCGCCGCCGACCAGATGCGGTTGGATGGGTGCCACTTCGACGGTACGGGCACGCTGGTACTGGTGGGTGCGATCGGCGACAACGCCGCCACGGAAGCCTGGTTGAAAGGCGCGATCGACAAGGATTTGGCCAGTCATCCGGCTGTCAAGCATGATGGGAAACTCGACGTATCGGCTGCGGGTATCAAACGGATGACCTGGAAGATGACGCCGGCCGCGATTCAAGCCGCCTTCGCGAACTCCAAGAGCCCGGGGCTCGAGAAACTGCGTGTGGATCGCGTTTACCTGGCCCACAACCCGGACAACGCCGACCCCGTGGACCGCTGGACCACGCTGCGGCTCACGCTGAATGGTGTGCGCCTCGGCGAAGTGCCCGTGGATGCGGAACTGCTTCAGTCACTTTGCCGCAAGCAGTGGGAAGAGTTGTTCAAAGGGTCGACGCGAGTTCAGATGAACGCCAGTGCTCTCGTGGGTCCGGGAATCACCGAGCCCATCGACCGTTTGCGCAAGACGATCGCGGCACGACCGGCGCTGGATGGCGTTCGCCTCGATGCGGGTGCCACCTTCGGCTCCGAAGGGGAACTCCTTCTCGCGGGCGTTCGGCCCAAATTGAGCGATCCCAAAGCGGCTGAAACGCTGAAGTTTGGCCTCACCGAAGCGTTCAAAGATGTGATCTCCGAGCTCGCGATGAAGAACGACGCCTCGGCCGCGCGCTTCCGGGCATTGCAAGCCGGTCCCGGAATCTCGATTGCCAATCTGACGGAAGCGGATACCCGGCGAGTGTTGCGCGAACTGCGCGAGTGGGCTCGCACCAACCGCGACGATCTCCGGCTCAGTCGCCTCTACTTTGGCGCGGATGGCGGGCTGAAACTCATCTGCGAAGCACCGACGGAGAAAGACTTCGAAGACGTGCGAGCCAAGTTCCGCGAAGTCGCACCGCAATTCTTCCCGGCCGAGGTGAAGCCACCCGCGAAGGGGTCTGATGATCCCCCACCGGCGGGGCGCAGCACAGACCCGGTGCAGCCGATCGCCCGGGTGAGCGCACTCCAGGAACCGAACAACCCGGCACAGGCCGCACCGCTCCTTCCGCCACCTGTGGTGGAAACGAGCCTGATCCCCGCATTCACTCCGTTTCTGCGGCAGCAACTGGCGAGCGATCCCAAACAGCGCTGGAGCACGGTGTTGATCGAACGGGGCTACTTCGACGACGAAGGTCGCTACACCCTCAACGGGGTTGTCGATGGAGACCCGCAGAAGACGGAACTGGTCGAGTTCGTGCAGCGCTTCAGTGCCGATCCCAAATGGAGTGCGTACTTCAAGACACCCCAGGGTGAACCGAAGGAACTCGTGTTGGCGCTCGACGTAATCCCGATGGCCGATCTCATGGCGCGGGTTCAGCGTGTGACCCCGGCGTACCCCGTGTTCGATGGTGTGCGTGTCACGAATGCCGCTTACGACAAGGATGCCAATCTCGTACTCGGGGCCCATATGGTGGGGCGGCCGAACCTCAAGGAGGGGCAAAAGACGCTGGCCGAACTGATCAGTAAACACCCGGACTTCTCGCGTCGGCTGGTGAAGGTGCTGGCTGGCCAGGAACCCAAGTTGCGGATCGAAGGCAAGCCGCCCGAGCCACTTCCACCGAACGATCAACTCGCCGATTTCAGTGTGGGCTACGGGGCGACCGCACTGGCACAGGGTGAATTGGTGAAGGCGAAGGAATGGCTGGACGTGGGCCTGCTCCACTACCCGAATGATTCGTCGATCTGGTTCCTGAGTGCGTATTACAACCACATGCTTGGTGATCGCGAGTTGGTCCAACGCGATCTCCGGCGATTGATCGACATCGAAGGCCGTCTCGACTTCAACGGGCCGCTGCAGCGCAAGCGCCGTTACCTCGCCGCCAAGGATCTCCAGGGCGAGAAGCGCGATGAACTGGAGAAGTTCTGGCTCGTCGTCTGGAAGGAAGCGAAAGACGCTCCGAAGGTGATGACCATGGTGCCGGAGAAATAAGGCTGGTGGTCCGGTGGCCACGGCCGGTGCCCACACGAGATGCCGCGCCGGTCGTGGTTGTTGAGTTGTCAGAACAATTCCGTTCCCCTCTGGACCGCTGCGGGGTTGGCAGCCATCATGAGTTGGTGGGGTGCCCCCTGAGCTTGCAGGTTTGTGCCGGCCACACGTGGTGTTCCTCTATCCGCAGATGGGAGCGTTTCGCTCATGTCAGCTCCGGCGATGCTCAAACTGCTACCCAAGCCCGTGCTGTTCGGGCTGTATGGTGCCATCGGCGGCCTCCTCGGGGCGCTACTCTTTGCCGAGCCCCTCTGGCAAATCCTGCAACCGGCGAAGACCGCGCCGCCGGAACCACAAATCGCCGTCGCCGCGTCGAAAGATGTCGAGGTGTATACCGGCGGGAAGAACACCTTCACGGTGCAGATCGACCGCGTGTTGTTCGATGGCCCGGTAGCCGTTCGCTTCGAGAATCTCCCGAAGGATGTCCTCATCACCCCGGTTACGATTCTAGCCGGCGCAACTGAGGTCGAGGCTACGGTGACGGCGCAGGCCACGGCATTGACCGCGATAACCACGGTTCAGGTACTCGCGCAGGGCGAAACGGCGGATGGCAAACGCCCCTCTGCCGAGACGAGTATTGCCGTCGCAGTCGCCGATCCGGCACGACCCCAAGCCGATATTGTCTTTCTGCTCGATGTGACCGGTAGCATGGGCTGGGCGATCAACGGCGTCCGCGATGGCATCACGCAGTTCGCCAAGGAACTGTACGACAACAAGATCGATTTTCGCCTCGCGTTGATCCCGTTCCGCGACATCACACAGCCGGGCGAGCGTGTGGAGGTGATCACCTTCCGCGATGGTGCCGATGGCATGTTCACTACTGAACCGCGCGAGTTCCGTTTGGCTGCGAGTCGGCAATCGGCGAGCGGTGGCGGGGACGATCCGGAAAGCAGCCTGGAAGCGGTGACCGAGGCGAGCAAGCTCCCATTCCGCAAGGGAGCCACGAAGGTACTCCTGCTGATCACCGATGCATTGCCCAAGGTGGGAAATCAGCCGGGCCGCCCACCCGCTCGCCCCGAAGTGGAAGCTGCTGTGCGTGCCACGGCGGATCTGGCTACCAAGGCGGAGATCGACGCGATTCACCTCGTGATCCGGCCTTTCCAACTGAACGTCTATCGCCCGCTCATGGAGGCCGGGCTGATCAAGGGCGGTGGCAAGGACTTCGACCTCACCCGTGTGAGCACCGATAGCACCGCGTTCAGCCGCTTGCTCAGCGACTTCGGAACGGTCGTGCGCGATGCTGCCAAGGCCAAGAACCCCGAAGGAACCGTGAAGGTCGCCGGGGATGTCGAGAAAGCTACCGTTAAAGGTGTGCAATCGAGTGGGCGGTATCAGGAAGGCTCCGAGAAGCGTTTGCTCCTGGCGATTGGGCTCTGGACGGGTGCCATCGCGGCGCTGGTGTGCTTGATGCTCATGGCCGGGCAGTACCACTATCTGCGCGGGCAACTGCCGTCCAAAGCGAAAAGTGCGCTCGGGCTTCTGGGTGGGCTGGGCGTCGGCCTGGTGGGTGGCATCTGCGGGCAAGCGCTGTTCATGGTCGCGCCGGATAGTACGTTCTTGGCGGGGCTCTTCCGGGTCTTCGGTTGGTCGATTCTCGGCGGGCTGGCCGGTGCGGGGCTCTCGCTGTTCATTCCCAACCTGAAGTGGACGCATGGCCTGGCCGGGGGCGCGCTCGGTGGTGCCATGGGTGCTATCGGGTTTCTAGCAGTGAGCGGGTTCACCAACGATCTGGTCGGCCGGTTGGTTGGTGGGCTCATTCTCGGCTTCTGCATCGGCTTGATGGTCGCCATTGTGGAAGCGGCGTTCCGGCGGGCCTGGCTCGAAGTGCGCTATGGTGCTCGCGAAACGGTCACGGTGAACCTGGGGCCAGAGCCCGTCAAAGTCGGTGGCGATGCGCAGGCTTGCACCGTGTGGGCGCGGGGTGCGGCACCGGTTGCGCTGCGGTACTTCATCCGCAATGGTACGGTGATCTGTGAAGATGCCCCCACACGGTCCGAGTCTCAAGTTGCCAACGGTGATGTCCGCGAAGTCGGCAATGTGATGGTCACGGTGCGCACCGGAACGAGCACCACACCACAAGCGACGCCCGCCCCCCGTGGGCCGGCACCGCAGCGCTCCGCCACACCTGCGGCAAGACCAACGGCAGCAAGTCCGACTGCGGCCAAGCTGCTGGAGCCGGAACCGATCGTGGCTGAGTTGTTGGATCTGGACCCGCTACCGCAACCGATCTCCCCGCCCCCTGCAC
>JBGTAO010000518.1:0-3564 GCA_041749835.1 Gemmata sp.
CGGTTACGATGTCGTAGCCGGTCCGTGAAGAGTTACCGGCCGGGTCGATGAGGAGACCCACCGGGCGGGAATATCATGGCCACCAAGAATTTGTACGTCGGAAACCTGCCGTTCAACACAACCGAGCAGGACTTGAGCCAACTATTTGGGCAGTACGGCACGGTCACCAAGACCCAGGTGATCATAGACCGGGAAACCGGCCGTAGCCGCGGATTTGGGTTTGTTGAGATGTCGGATGGTACCGACGAAGTCATCCAGGCCATGACGGAGCAGAGTATCAGGGTCGCCGCCTGACTGCGAACGAAGCCAAACCGCGGGAAGAACGACCTGGTTCGGGCGGGCGTGGCTACGGAGGAGGCGGCGGTGGCGGAGGTGGCCGTGGTGGCCGTGGCGGCTACGGAGGAGGCGGCGACCGCTACTAATCCTCAATTCGCGTGAGCTTACGCTTGTCTGTCAACATCCAGCGGCCGGACCTGAGGTACAGGTCCGGCCGCTGTTCTTTTGCCAGGGCTTGGCACTTCCAGAATTACGAACTACGATGTGGTGCCGACACTCATGACGACTTTACGAGGTGTAACACCCTATGGCGGATCCATCGCTCACCACGCCCGTGCTTCAGGCGTGCCTCGATCGGTGGCAAGCCGGAGACCGATCTGCGGCAGACGATCTGCTTCGTACCGTCCTGACACGTTTAGAAAAGCTTGCAAGTCGCATGATTCGGGGCTTTCCCAATGTCCGCGGGTTAGTCGATACGGATGACGTGCTTCAGAATAGCCTGCTCCGGTTATTCCGAACTCTGCGCAGTTTGCGTCCCGCAACCCCGCGCGATTTCTTCAACCTCGCGGCCGTCCATATCCGCCGAGAATTGCTCGATCTGGCACGGCGCTCGCGCGGAAAAGAGACAATCTCTCTGACGACCGATTGCAGCGAACTGACGCAAACGCCCGAGCCCGTCGCACCAACGCCGGTTGATCAAGACCGTTGGGTACGATTTCACGAGGCAGTCGATCGGCTCCCGGTCGAAGAACGCGAAGTTGTCGGTCTCGTGTTTTATCACGGGTGGACTCAGAATCGGATTGCCGACCTCTTTAAGGTCGATGAGCGCACAATCCGCCGCCGATGGGCCGCTGCGTGTCAGCGACTGCGAGAAACGGTTGGGGCCGATTTCATTGAGGAATAGCTGAACTGGGCGTAGGCTCCGCCACAACCCGCAGATCGCCGACGCGCCGGGTCACACCGATTCGATCTAGATACTCACACAGTGGCACAGCATACTTGCGGGTCGTACCAAGAACATCTCGGATCTCGGCAACAGTTGCGCCGCTCGACTTCAGTCGATCGAGCACACGGGTTCGCATAAGCACATCGGCATCGGCCGCCAGGAAAAGCTCATCGGTGATCTTCACGAGAAGACCTTCCGCTACAGCAACATCAAAAATATCCTTAAGTGCCGCAGCATTGCCCGCAGCCTGATTGGCGAACTCTTTCGGCTCGGGGGGTTGAAAGCCCGCAGCAAGATGAGCCTCGACGATCTTGTCCTTGAGCTTGCGCTGGTTCGCACTGAGTTTCGGTTTGAAATCGGACCGGGCGATCCGTCGCTGATCCCCCACCACTTTCTTGGCTTTGAGTAAGCGCTCGGTCATGGTTTGCAATAGTGATTCACTCTCGATGTAATCGAGGCAGGCCAGTGTCTTTTGCCGATCGTGGGAGGTCATCAACGGGTTTTCCGCATGAAGCCCGCCGAGGGTGTCCAGGATGCGCGTTTCCAGCTCGGAAACCCGATCGGCATGGAGCACCAATTTGTGATGAGGTGGCAGCACCAACTCAACCACACGTTTGGAGCTGAGTAACTCCCCAAGAACTGCTTCGATCTCGTTTGACGGCACACCTGCTTCCCGAGCGATGTCACCAGGGACGAGCCCCTTGAACCCTTTGAACCAGATGGCGATCTCGACCCGTTGCTGAGCATCCTCCGACCACAACTGAGCAACGCGGGTAAGGCTCTCGACATGTCGGCGGCGGATCTTCGTAGCATCGGGCTGAAGTACTTGACCTCCGCCTACTGTGTGCTCGGCGGACGAATCGCGTAACACGAACGGTTGCCCCCACACGACGGTCACCGGTTCTTCGAGAAAGAGTTGCCCAAGTCCCCATGTCCCAGGGTCGAGGGAATCCGCATCGAGCAAGGAAACTTTCGCCAGGACTTCCGCCGTTCCCACATGAAGTCGCACAGGCAATCGGTGCTTGATCTGTCGTTGAATCGCGTGGGAAGCGCTTAACCGAACGGTCAGTACGCGGCTGGGGACCAGGAAGCCCGACGTGCAAACCTCCTGGCCACGTCGAACGGCATCATGAGGAACGCCAACGAGGTTGACACCCGCACGCTGCCCTCGGTGCACCTCAGCCACAGGCATTCCATGATTGCTTAACCCCCGGACTCGAACGGTTTCCACGGAACCGTTTCCCTGGTGCCAGTCGATTTGATCCCCGATTCGAATTTTGCCAGAAGCGACCGACCCCGTGACCACAGTGCCATGTCCCTGGACGACAAAGGCACGATCCACGGGCAATCGAAACCACTCCTCCCCTTCCCTGTGCACGACCTGCTTGCAGACTTCCAAGAGTTGTTCTTGAAGCTTCTGGAGGCCCACGCCGGAGATGGCCGATGTTTCGATAATCGGCGCGTCGGCGAGAAATGAATCCTGAACCAAGTCGCGGATTTCGAGGCAGACTACTTCGCGGGTGATCTCATCCACCAGATCGGATTTGGTGAGTGCAATCAAACCTTGGCGGACGCCGAGGAGTTTTAGGATCTCCAGGTGTTCACGTGTCTGCGGCATAACGCCATCGTCTGCCGCAACGATGAGTACGACCAGATCGATGCCCGTTGAACCGGCGAGCATGTTCTTGATGAACCGTTCATGCCCGGGAACATCAACGATTCCCAGGTTGAAGTCGCCCAGTTCTAGTTTCGCAAACCCGATATCAATCGTGATGCCGCGTTGTTTCTCTTCCGGTAAGCGGTCGCAGTCGGTGCCTGTCAACGCCTTGACGAGCGAAGTCTTGCCGTGGTCGATGTGCCCGGCGGTTCCAAGGATGAGATCACGTGGCATGAAATGTACCGAGTAGGTCTGGAAGCTCCGTGACCACGAAGCGATACAGCCTATTGTACTCGGTCCATTAGCGCTTCCAGATAAACACTGTGCCAAGGTCTTTCACGGGGATTCGATGCTCAAGCCGAAAGAGTTGTTGGGATTTCATGACTTCCAGGATCGCAGAGTTGTCGATTGCCTGCATGGGTGGCTCATACAGTGGGCTTCTGGGCGGAATCTCCACAAAGACTACCGTCTGAGCCTTTGTCGCAGCGACCCAACGCATGGCCACATCCGCAGTGATGGGGTCGAAAGCACCGATCTCACGCAGATTATGCCGAAGCCCATTCTTGTGGCCAAACCGCTCCATAAACCCCCACCGCCAAGACGCATCAGGCAGGTTCGTGAGCAAAGTGACCGGTTCGTGATCGGAGATCAGGGGCATATACGCATCGTAGAGATCTCGTAGGCT
>JBGTAO010000519.1:0-4293 GCA_041749835.1 Gemmata sp.
CAACCGCTCGATCACTTCCACCACTTCTTCTTGCGAGAAATCCATACCCGGAACTGTACCACGGCGAACCGGGTCAGGGAAAAGTCAGAAATGACGGACAAGCGGAGAACGCCCGATGCACGGGTTCAGCCCCTGAGCAAGCGGGCGAAGAGGCTCCGGCGCTTGTGGGCCACCGGTGCGGGCGTGCGTTCGATTACCGGCGGTTCCGGCAGTGTGAGCCCCAGTTCTTGCCACTGTTCCACAGGAATCCAGGAGTGCATGGCGATCAGGACCTCCCGCGCCGAGGCATACCGCTGATACGGGTCTTTGGTACCCATCTTGCGGACGAGGTCGTCGATCTCCTGCGGCACGGTGGGGCGTTCCACTCGGGGCGACGGCACTCCGCGAATCTGCCGCTCGGCCATCATCTCGGGTGCCAGCCCCGGGAACGGCACCTTTCCCGTGAGCAAGTAGTAGAAGGTCGAACCCAGCCCGTACACATCGCCGCGTGCGTCGATATCGCAACCCCACGCTTGTTCTGGGGCAATGTGCGCAATCTCCTCGGCGTACTCGCGGGTGCTGATTCGCCTGGTCACGTGCATCCAGGGGTTTTCCAGCATGTGCGTCAGACCCAGATCGATGAGCTTGACCCGACGATTCGGCAGCAGTGCCAGGCTCCCGGGCTTCACGTCGCGGTGAACCAGCCCGCGCTGATGCGCCGCAAAGAGCCCAATCGCCGCCTGAGCAATCACTTGAGCGGCGACATGAGGTGCCAGCGGTCCCTTCTGGGCGATCAGTTTGTCGAGCGTGGGTGCGGCCACGTGCTCGGAGACCACAAAGTGCGTGCCGTTGCTGTTCCCAACACTGAGAACCCGGGCCACGGCTTCGTGCTTCACTGTGCAAGCCGCACGCACCTCGTCCACGAAGGCCCGCAATATGGTCGGATCGGCGGCCCGTTCGGTGGGAAGCACCTTCAAGGAGACCAGTTGCCGGGTTTCCGCGTGCTCGGCCAGGAACACCATCCCCACGCGGTCCTGGCGAATACCATCGAGAATGCGGTAGCGACCCAGCACGAACCCGCGCGTTCGCCCGTTGAGCAGTTGCATCGCCTGGAATTTGGTGAGTAATCGCTTGCGGACCAACAGCGTCGCAATGTCGATTGGTGCTGTGGTACTCGGGTTGAGGCCCGATTCGGCAATGGCACCAATGAGATCGTCGGGCGTGAGCAGGCCGCTCCGGCGCACGATATTCAAGAATGGGCTATCCAGACGGGGCAGTCGGGTGCTGGTGGCCATTGGCGAACTCGAGCAAGTTGGACGGTCGGATTCTCGCAACCATAGGACAGAATCGCTCACTGGGACCAAAACCAGCCGGAAAAGCAGACAGCGATGTCGCACTTTCGGACAATGGTTTTACTTGCCGGAACGGAAATGTCGGGCGACTGGAAAGAGGGCGAGCAGGGGTTGCTGAACACAACCTCACCTCGCTCGCCGGAAACGGGGACATTACGGAATCCAGTTCGTATCGGGGGCCACCGCAGCGCAGAACTCGGCGAGCAAGCGGGCAGCGTTCGAGAGATCTTCGAGGTGCACCACTTCCACCGGGCTGTGCATGTAGCGATTGGGTATGCCGATCAACCCAGTCGCTACTCCTTCCCGGGCAATCTGAATCGCGTTGGCATCGGTTCCCGTGGCCCGGGGTGTTCCGCGGATCTGGACCGGAATGTTGTGCGATAGCGCGGTCGCTTCCAGCAGATCGAAGACGCGAGGGTTGATGTTCGGGCCGCGATAGATTACGGGGCCACTGCCACACTTGATCTCGCCCTGCGTCTTGCGATCGTTACCCGGCGTGTCGGTCGCATGCGTGACATCGACAGCGATTCCCACGGTAGGATTGATGGCGTAGGCAGCGGTCGTGGCACCCCGCAAGCCGATCTCCTCGGCCACCGTAGAAACCCCGTACACCGCTGCTTGTAATGGTCGCCCCTGCAGCAACCGCACGGCTTCCATGCAGACCCAGAGGCCCACCTTGTCGTCCATGGCGGGGCTTGCAGCTAGGCCGTTCCGCAACGGGCGGTAGCCCAGTGCAAAGGTGACCGGGTCGCCGCAGCGCACGAGGCTTTCGGCTTCCTCCTTGTTCCGGGCACCGATATCGACCCACACATCGGTGAAGTCGGGCACCTTGTTGCGTTCGTCCGGTTTCAGCAGGTGAATGGCTCGCCGGGCCACGACACCGGTGTGCGGGCCATCCTTTCCCCACACGGTCAGGTATTGCCCCAGCAAGATCTGCATGTCCCAGCCACCGATCGGCTGGATGTACAAATAGCCGTCGCTATCGATGTACTGCACCATCAGGCCGATCTGATCGCAGTGCCCGGCCAGCATGATCCGCGGGGCATCGGCGGGCTTCCCCTCAGGATAGCGAGCCGCGAAAACGTTGCCGTGTCGATCGGTGCGAATGTCATCGGCGTGCGGCTTCATCTGCTCGCGGACGACTTGCTGGATCTGCTGCTCGAACCCGGAGGGGCTCGGCGTTAACAGCAAGGCTTTAAGAAACTCGTGCGACGTATGCTCCACCAGGTTCTCCAACTCGAATGAGATTGTTCCGCAGTTGACGCGGAATAATACTGATCGTAATTCCAGCAGTGGTACTGTCTGCGTGCCCACACTTACGTGGCAGGCACTTCATCAGTGTCGGAAGTGCCTCACGCCCGTGAAGAGCATGGCGATCCCGTGGTGATCGCACGCGGCGATGCTGTCCGGGTCTTTCACCGAACCCCCGGGCTGAATGATCGCCGTTACACCCGCGGCCGCGGCGGCTTCGACATTATCGGGGAACGGGAAGAAGGCGTCGGAGGCGAGCACGCTGCTCTGCGACCGGTTCCCGGCCTTCTTCACCGCGATCTCCACCGACACCACGCGGCTCATCTGCCCGGCACCCACGCCGACAATCTGTGTGCCCCTTCCCAACACGATTGCGTTGCTCTTCACGTGCTTGCACACCAGCCAGGCAAAATGCAACGCCCGGCACTCGGCCTCGTTGGGCGGTCGCTTCGTGACGCACTTCCAGTCGTCTGGGTCGTCGGCACCCGTATCGCGTGCTTGCACCAGCAGCCCACCATCGACACGGCGATAGTCCAACCCCTGGAGGAAACCGGTCAGCGGGCCGGTTTTCAGAAGTCGCACGTTCTCCTTCCACTTCCGCAACGCTTCGAGTGCGTTCGGTTCGTATTCCGGCGCAATGACGCACTCGACGAAACGCTTGGCCTTCGGGTCCATGATGGCGCTGGCCGTCTCGAGATCGATCGCCTGATTGAACGCGATGATGCCGCCGAACGCCGAGAGTGGGTCGCCGTCCCACGCCAGATTGAACGCATCCACCAGATTGGCATCCGCGGCCGCGCCGCACGGGTTATTGTGCTTCACCACCACACATGCTGGCTCACCGAACTCCCGAACCAAGTTCAGCGCGGAATCGAGATCGAGGATGTTGTTGTAACTGAGTTCCTTACCGTGCAGTTGCTCCGCGGTGGCCACACACGGACGGTTCAGGCCAGGTTCGACGTAGAAGTTGGCCTCCTGGTGTGGGTTCTCGCCGTAGCGCAGCTTCTGCTTCCGCTCGAACTGCGGACGGAACATCTTGTGCGATTCGGGCTGTTGAGAATCGGGAAACGAGTGAATGAAGTAACCCGCAATGGCGTCGTCGTACTGTCGAATTCGCACGAAGGCTTGCAACGCGAGGTGCTTGCGGATTTCGAGCGGCACCTGCCCGTTGTTCGTTTCCAGGAACGTGAGCACGACGTCGTAGTTGATCGGATTGACCACAATGGTGACCGCGTGGAAATTCTTCGCGGCGGCGCGGACCATGCATGGGCCGCCGATGTCGATGTTCTCGATCACCTCGGCTTCCGTCACGCCGGGCTTGGCCACGGTCTGCTCGAACGGGTAGAGGTTGCACACCACGAGGTCGATTTCCGGCAGGCCGTGCTCGGCGAGCGTGGCCATGTGGTCGGGCTTGTCGCGCTTGGCGAGTAGACCGGCGAAGATGGCGGGGTGCAGCGACTTCACGCGGCCATCGAGCATCTCGGGGAACTTCGTGATCTCCGCGATATCCTTCACGGGGAGCCCCGCATCCGCGAGGGCCTTGCGGGTGCCACCGGTGGCGATCAATTCGACGCCGTACCGGGAGACGAGTTCGCGGGCGAAGTTGATCAGCCCGGTCTTATCCGAGACGCTGAGTAAGGCACGGCGGATGGGACGCAGCATGAGTTCCTCGTGAGAAGCGGCGAAAGTCGGCTGTTCACCGTTCTATTTG
>JBGTAO010000520.1:0-2528 GCA_041749835.1 Gemmata sp.
CACGCCGCCTGCTCATCGATTTGCTCGCGTTCGCCGGTCAGTTGGACGCTGCGACCGAGCAGTTGGCCCAGTTCCAATCGGACTTGCCCGAATGGCCGGAAATCGAACGCTCCTTACACCGGCTGTTCCGGGCCGAGCGCCGCCGTTCGTTCGAAGACCGCAAGCCGCGGATGCTGCCCGAACCACCACCCAAGCATGCCAGCCGGCGCTGGCTCGCCATCAAAGCCATTCGCTTGGCTCGCCCTGACGATGCCATCCGTTGCATCGACGCCGCCGATGCAGTCACGCCGCACCTGCGCGGCTTCATCAACGGTCGGGAGTTCGAAGAACTGCGTGACGCCGACGACCGCTTTGGCTCGATTCTTGAGGCGTTCCTGGGTGGCGAGTACTGTTGGTTCGCCTGGGACGCACTGCGGAACGTGACGTTGGCCCCACCGCTCGTGCTACTGGATCAACTCTACCGCCCCGCCACGATCCAGATGAAGGACGGAACCAGCCACAGCGTGCACCTTCCGCTGATCTATCCGAAATCGCACCATGCCGTGGGAGTGTTCGCGCTCGGCAGCGAGACCGATCACACCTGCCCCGACGGCGGACCCACACGCTGCATTGGTGGGAAATTACTGCTGGTGGGCGACGACGAGGAGTTCCCACTCGCGGAATGCCAGATGATCGAGCTGCGCTAGGATTCAGCGCACCGTGAAGGGGCGCTCTGCGGTCTTGCCTTGGATTTTCCGTGTGATCGGTTCCAGGATATCGACCTCAAACGGCTCACCGATCCGATTGCCGCACATATCTTCCAGGCGTGTATCGGCCACGAGCCGGTAGTCGCCGCGCTGCCACGGTTGTTGGGGTGCAAATGTGAGCACGCGCTCCCCACCGCCCACGCTCATGGTGCCGGGAACCGGGTTCCCCGCGGCATCGACCACCGTGACCACGCGGCCCAGCATGGCATGATCGAGTGGCTTGGGCAGGCGGACGATCAGCGCCGAATCGGAACCAGCACGCGGTGCCATGATCGCCCACATCGCGGGGTTCACGGGTTCGTCGTCGGGCGGGCCAGCGGTGAAGGTGCGGGAATAGCCGGCGACGATCGGCCGCGCCTCGCCATCTTCCCAGTTGCCATCGATGCTCAGCGTGTAGCTTCGGCCCTCTTCGAGCACGGGGCCATCTTCGTCGTGCGGTTGCAGCCCACGCTTGACCCGCCCGGGATGGAACAGCACGGTGAGCCGTGTTCCGTCCGACGACCACAATTCTTCGCCGATCTCCAGGAACGGCTCTTTCACTTCCACACCATCATCGCGGACAAGCTTGAGGTGACGGTACACATCGCCACGCGCCACCGGACCGCTGAATTGGATATACCAGCGCAGCGTGTTGGCCGGCAGCCGATTGCCCGAAGGATACACCGCTGTGATGGCCACACGCGGCCCCGGTGGCGGCTTGGGCAAGGCGAGCGTTGTCAGGATCGGCTTCGTATCGGGAACTTCGTGAAGAATGGCGACATAGTCGCGGCCCGGAACCAGCGCGAACTGCGGCTCGAATTTCACGCCGGTCTCGGTGAGGGTGTAGCGCCCCGCCAGCGCTGGCCGTGCCAGAAACTCCTCCTTCGTACCACCCGCGACGACCACCCGGAAGATGGCGTGCCATTCGCGGTCGGTCGGCGGTGTCGCTTTCAATTGAGCGTGCTTCGCTTTCGGGAACCCCGTCACTTCGACTGCCGCGGCACCCGGAGCTTTGGCTACGGTAAGAGCAATCACCGGTCGATCTTCCGCGCTGAATCCCAGTGAAGCGGAGAGCACCAACAGCAGGCAAACACGACAGCGCATGGCTCACTCCGGTAATGCAACTCAGAGAAGGCGACGGTTCCCAAACGGCACCGGGGGGCGCGTGCCCCCCGGGTTGAAGAAACTCAATCGAACATCGCGATTACGGCAGTGGCACGGTCTTCAGGTCGAAGCCGTTGGCGGTCTTCACGAGTAGCACGACCCGTGAAGCGTCCAGTTTGTCCAGTTGCTGAACGTCCTTCAGGGAGTCGATCTTCTCGGCTTTCACACCTGCGGTGGCCGGGATCTTGGAATTGATCGGTGCGACGCTGGCGAACTCGGTCGTGGGGATCTTGAGAACCCCGTGAGCCGAGTTGGCCGACAGCAGGTAATCCTTGCCGTCCTTGGTGTACTGAATCATGTCCAGCGGTTGGTTGCGGTTACCCAGTTCGGCGATCGTTGTGCCTTTCACCTTCGCGCCGGGCTTCAGCTCAGCCACGGGAATCTTGACGAGCGGCGTGCAGGTGTACGACGCCATGATGTTCTCTTCGTCGCCAATCTTGTAGGGCGTGAAGGTGCGGATCGGTGAGCGGGTCTCGATGGCACCGTGGGCTCCGTGATAGATCTCGATTGCCGAGCCCGCCACCGCTTCCTTGAACGGGTACGGGAAGGCCCACAGCGTGCTGGCGAACTCTTCGTTGGACATGCCCGCGAGGAACAGGCGACCATCCAGGAACGCCATGCTCGTGAACGACGTGGCCT
>JBGTAO010000521.1:0-1767 GCA_041749835.1 Gemmata sp.
TGGGTGGCTCGGGTGGGGTTTCCGACTCGGTTTTCTGATCGAGTTTGGCTTGCTCCAGGCGCAGATCGATCAGGTACTTGGCCGCGTCCCGGCGGACCTTGTCGTCTTCCGAACGCAGCAACTGCCGGAGCACCAGCACCGATTCCGCACCGGCCTCGGCCAACAAGCGCCGTTCAGCCAGATGGATCTCGCGTTTCCAGCGTTCCGGGTCGAAGTTGGGCCAGCGGCGCACGGTGACCACCGAGCGGTGCAGTTGCTCCGCCACGTGCTCCCAACTGTTGCCGGCCGCGCGCAGTTCCGCGGCGCGTGCCAGGAGTGAATCCGCAGGTGGTTGGAGTTTGGCCATGGCAGTCACGCGGGGGAAGTGAACCAGCGCGGACGCTGGGTGCGGAATAGGTGAAGGTGCGCGAATGGGAGTTGCGAAGCGTGCGTTGCAGACGTGTTCAATACTGTAAAAAGCATGCGTGATGATGTACAAAAGTCAAGTAGCGGTTTCGGCCCGCCCGCGTGGGTGTGGCGATCCCGAGCTAGCCCGTTGCTGCTATCGCTGTGGGAGAATGTCGGCGGCCTTCAACCCGTTGAGCACGAACTGCACGGCGATACCGGCGAGCACGAGCCCCAGAATCCGGCTCAGGATGTGGATGCCGGTCTTGCCCAATCGCTTCTGGATCGGTTCGGCCAGCCGCAAGGTAATGTAACAGACCAGACCCGTCAGCGCGATGGCCAGGAACACGAGCGTGACTTGCGCAGCATATTCGGCCTGGGCCATCAGCACGGCCACGGTGGAGAGCGCGGCGGGGCCGGCGAGCATCGGGATGGCCAACGGAGCAATGGCGACATCGTCCGCCTCGGCACCTTCGGTCAGTTCGTCGGGGGCTTCTTGCGTCGACCGCTGCGCCCGAATCATATCGAGGGCGACCAGGAAGAGGATCAACCCGCCCGCGATCTGGAATGCGGGGAGCGTGAGCCCGAGCACCCGGAAGACCACGTTCCCCACGGCGGCGAAACCGGCCAGGGTGAGCGTGGCGGTCACGCTGGCGACAAGAGCCGTCTTGCGCCGGCGCTGCGGCGATTGCGTCGCCGTCAGAGAAATGAACGCGGGCACCGTCCCGGGGGGATCGACCAGGAACAGAATCGAGATGAACGCGGTGGTGCCGAAGTCGAGCATGCCACTGTTGTAGAAGGCCGGCCAGCCCGGACTGGGTGTTCAAAGGCTCAGCGCTTCTTGACCGATGGCACCGTTGGTGTTGCAATCGCCCTGTCCCCGGATGGTGTTCCCGAGCGCATTCGAGTAGGCTGGCGGCGTGAAGGCGGGGATTCTGCATCGGTGTCGCTGACCGCGGAGAAGGCGAGCTTGGGTCGTTCCGCAGCGGAGGAAGCCTGCGGCCTCACGAATTCCGATTCGTTGTGTTCCGGGCGGTGGTCGATCAAATCAACCTGATCACCATTTTTGGGAGTTGGTCGTGATCCGAACTGAATTGCCGATGGGTTTACGGCGAAGTTCCTTGCACTGCTTCATCGCTCTGGTTCTGCTGGCCCTTGTCAATTCGGGTTGCAGCAATTCGGCCACGCCGTCCTCTCCGGCTCCTGAACAGCCGGATGGATCGAAAAGTAGTGTGCCGGAAGATCCCAAGGTTCCAGATGATGAGTCTTTGACATCCCAAGAGTACCTCCGCCTTGGTTTGCCTGCCCAAGACAGGGAGTGGTCTGGGGTCGACATGATCCAAGCCGAGAAGGTACTCGCCTCGCTGGCACAGAAGGGGTATC
>JBGTAO010000522.1:0-14191 GCA_041749835.1 Gemmata sp.
GATCCTGAACGATCCCGGCTGGTGCGATCGCCCCACCTACTTTAGCCCGCCGGAGCTGTGCCAGCGGCTCTGGCACACGCTCCCCGTGAGTGCAATCATCGTACGCCGCGATGCACTCCTGGCGGCCGGAGGTTACCGCCCTGAACTGGCTTGGTACTCGGACTGGTTTGCTTTCCTGGTAATCGCGTTCCGCCATGGCATCGTTCACCTCCCGGAAACGCTCGGTATTCATGTGGTGCACCACGATTCGTACGCGGCCTCTCGCACAGCAGGCGAAGAGAATGTCCGCACCTTGGGCGCGTTGATCGAACTCCTCACACGGGCGGAATACGCCGATGTTGCACCGTGGTTCCGTCGGAATACCGCCGCGTGCCATTTCGGCCCGGATTTGTTACGAGCCGCAGCTCGCCGTGCCGATTGCTTTTTGCCTGAAGTGTTGGGATTGTTGACTGGGTTTCCCACCGAGACCTACGAACACTGTGCCCAGGACCCCGATCCCCAAATGGCCAATCTCGCTTCGGTCTTTCAGAAATCCCCGTGGAACGAGTTGATTGCTCGCCGTGCTGATTTGGAGAAAGAGAATCGCCGTTTGGTTGAAGAGGTGCAGTTGACCCGGCTCCGGGTCGTACCACCCGGAACGATCAAGAAACTTCACTGGGCGGCCACGCTGCTCCGCCGCCGACTTCGAAATGCCGTGGGGCTGCACCCGAGCGGCCGATTCCGGTAATCGATCGAACCACAGTGCGACTTCCACAACAGGACCCGAGCATGACAACCGCGACACCACCACTCGATAGCCGCGCCCGCCAACTTCGCCGCCAGGTGGTGCGGATGTTGCAGAAGGCACGGCGTGGCCATGTGGGCTCGGCGTTCTCCGTCATCGATATCTTGCGTGTGCTTTACGATGGCATCTTACGCTACGATGCCAGGAATCCGCGCTGGCCGGAACGCGATCGCTGCATACTGAGCAAGGGGCACGGTTGCCTGGGCCTTTACCCGATCCTCGCCGATAAAGGGTTCTTCCCCGATTCCGAACTCGATCGCTTTTGCGCTGCGGATGGGATCCTCGGCGGGCACCCCGATGCCAACAAAGTGCCAGGAATTGAAGCGAGTACCGGCGCACTCGGGCATGGGCTTCCCATCGGTTTAGGCATGGCGCTCCACCTCCGAATGGTGCAATCGGCCGCACGGGTGTTCGTTGTGCTCGGCGACGGCGAGTGTAACGAAGGCTCGGTCTGGGAAGCCGCGCTGTGTGCCGGAAAACACCGCCTGGCAAACCTCACTGCCATCATCGATTACAACAAGTACCAGGCGTACGGTAGCACTCGCGAGGTGCAAGACCTGGAACCGTTCACCGACAAATGGCGTGCCTTCGGCTTCGCCGTTGAAGAAGTCGATGGCCACGATATCGCCGCGCTCCGCCACTGCTTCAGCTCGCTCCCACTTCAAACGAACAAGCCGAGTGCCATCATCGCCCACACGATCAAGGGCAAGGGTGTTTCATTCGCCGAGAATAACCTGAAATGGCATCACAAGAACAAGGTGACCGACCAGGAGGTGCAAGACCTTCTGCTCGCAATCGGGAGTTGCGATCATGCGTGAACGGTGTTTGAAAACGATCACAGAACTGGCTGAGGTTGATGATCGCATTGTCTTCGTCGGCTCCGACCTGGGGGCCGGTGTCATGAACGATTTCAAAGCGGCACACCCGAACCGATTCTTCATGGAAGGCGTGTGCGAACAGAATCTTGTTGGCCTGGCCGCGGGGCTCGCACTCGAGGGCCATATCGTGTTCTTGAATACGATTGCGACCTTTCTGACTCGTCGTTGCTACGAGCAGGTCGCGGTGGATCTGTGCATGCACAACGCCAATGTTCGCTTGATCGGTAATGGTGGTGGCGTGGTCTACGCACCACTGGGGCCGACACACCTGGCGACGGAAGATCTCGCAATCATGCGTGCCCTGCCCAACATGACAATCCTGGCACCTGCCGACGCCAACGAGATGGCCCGAGTGGTACCCGCAACCCTCGCACATACCGGGCCAATCTATATCCGTGTGGCCAAGGGGCATGATCCTGTCGTCACAACGGAAACAGGCGCGTTCCGGATTGGGCAAGCGGTGCCGATGCGCGATGGCCACGATGCACTGATCGTCACAACGGGCATCGGGCTTCAAGTCTGCCTCTCTGCAGCGGACCAACTGATGGAAGCCGGGCTCGATGCGACCGTGCTCCACATGCCTACCGTGAAGCCACTCGACACCGAATCACTTGCGGTAGCAGCCGCACGCGTTCCCGTCATCGTGACTGTGGAAGAACATAGCGTGATTGGTGGGCTCGGAAGTGCCGTGGCTGAATTCCTGGCCGAGAACGATCTGCTGACGGACCGCCGATTCCACCGCATCGGGTTCCCAGATCAGTTTCCAACGGGCTATGGCGATCAACAGGGCATGATGCGCCGCCATGGTATTTCCGCCGAAGCCGTGACACGAAAAGTGATCGAACTCTCCCGGGCTCGCCCGCGGCGAGTGATCCGGGTTTCAGGATGAGGTCGCGATGGGTCGTTTGCTCAACATCGTCAACCAACTTCATCGCCAAACCGCGCGTGATTACACGGGGCGGATGGCCGACCAGAAGGTCCACTGTTCCGAAGTGGCCCGAGAATATGGTTCCGACTACTGGGATGGCGACCGGCGTTACGGCTACGGCGGATATCGCTACGACGGACGATGGGCGCGGGTGGCGTGCGATCTGGTGAACACTTACTCGCTTCCGCCTCATGCGCGAATCCTCGATGTCGGGTGTGGCCGCGGGTTCCTGCTCTATGAATTCACGCAACTCCTGAACAAATGCACGATCACCGGGTTCGACGTTTCTCGCTTCGGTCTCGAAACTGCGAAACCCGAGGTGCGGTCGCAACTCTTCCCGCACGATGCCCGCGAGCCGTTCCCCTTCCCCGACCAATCGTTCGACCTGGCGATCTCGATCAATGCGCTCCACAACCTCCCGCCGGAAGCCGTGGTGGGCGCGTTGACCGAAATGAAACGGGTAGCAACGAATCAATTCCTGGTCGTCGAAAGCTTCCGTTCAGTCGAAGAGTTGTTCAATCTGCAATGCTGGGCGTTAACGTGTGAGAGCTTTCTCCGGCCCGAATCGTGGCAATGGCTCTTTCAGCAGGCAGCGTATTCGGGCGATTACGAATTCATTTACTTCGAGGCACCGGCAAACCCGGCCTCTTCGGGAGCACCCTGATGGATACTCGCACGCCGGCCACCAACCACCCACGGACCCGTGAACCGCAGTACCAGTTCGAAGTTGATATGGCATTGCGAAATGGCGTTGCTCGGCTGGGGATCATGAGCAACCAGCGCTGGCACGATGACCCACGCGGCTTGCTATTCATCCTCGCTCGTTACAAGTTCGTCGCCAAGCTACTCAGCGGTAAGCAGCGAGTCGTCGAGATTGGTTGCGCCGACGCCTTCGGTACACGGGTGGTGCAACAAGAAATTGCCGGAGTCACCGCGACGGACTTCGATCTCGTGTTTATCGAGGACGCACGACTGCGTATGAGCAGCGAAGGTTGGGCCTGCGAAACACTCGTGCACGATATCTTGACGGGACCAGTGCCAAGAGCGCCGTTCGACGCGGCGTACTCATTGGATGTCTTCGAGCACATCCCCGCAGAGCACGAAGATCAATTCGTTCGAAACATAGCCCGCAGTCTTGGCTCGCACGGCGTGGCCGTAATTGGATCACCCTCGCTGGAATCTCAAGCGTATGCTTCGGAAGGCAGCAAGCTCGGGCATGTGAACTGCAAAAGCGGCCAGGACTACAAGCGAGTCATGGAACGGCACTTCCACAATGTCTTTCTCTTCTCGATGAACGACGAGGTCGTGCACACCGGGTTCACACCGATGGCACACTACCTCTTCGCACTCTGTGTGGGGCCGATCGCCTGATCTGCTGGATTCGGGGAACCGCGTAACTGGTGCCGCACTATGCTCGTTTCTCGAATGATAAGTAAATCGTCTCGCGGCCAAAGAGCGGGCCAAATCGTGGCAAGGCGGCGACCGTCTCGGGTGTGAGGCGTGGCTCTGCCAGTGCATCGAGGAACTCATCAATTGCGAGCGACCATTCCGGCGGCAGGTCGTGCATTCCCGCCAGCACGCGCCGCACCGCCTGTTCCACCGACTCGATTTCACGCTCACCTTGTTCCCAGGCACGGACGGCCTCCGCGACCTGGAGTGCGGCGGCTTCCAGTTCCGCATTGCGAGCTGGATCGCGCGGAGGCAGTACCGTCCGGTGATCGAGGAAGTTGTGGAGACCCCGGCGATACTCGACGAGTGCATGGCGGTTGAACTCGCGCTCGTTGCTGCAGAGCCCTTTGAACCAACGCCAGTCGGAAACGAAACTGGGGCTCGACCCGAGCAAGTCAAATCCACTTGCCAGATCCGCAAGCACCATGGGCACGGTCAACAGGATACCGAAATAAGCCGGGTTCATCATGTTGTCCTGCACCCAATCGGTCACCCCACGTGTCATCGAAGAGATGGTGCGGAGGTGTGGCCCAAAGGCGCGGCACAGTGCTGCAGTGCGAGCCAGAAATGGATCTTCGAAGTTGGTGAGCCGGTGACAGAGTGCACGACGCAAGATGTTGGGCAGTAGTCCGACGGGCGATACCGCCGTCACGATGAGAAGGCCATTTTCGGCAACCATACCACCGAGCTTGCGAAGAAGTCGTCGCTCGTGCTGTGCGTGCCCGAGCCAGTTCTCACACACGACAATGTCGTACGGTTCTGCTGGCTCGAACTCTTCAAAGCGGCACGCGATCACACGTGGAATCAACGGAGCGGCACCCGGCTCGGCATAGGTTGCGGCGATATCGCGGCCCGCAACGGGGTTGGGTTCGACCAGCGTTAAGCTGGTGGGCCGTTGGCGAGCCACGTACAGGCTGTTCTGCCCGGTTCCCGGTGCGACTTCGAGTACTCGCGCGCCCCGGATCGTCAGGGGTGTGATACCGAGTGTCCGATAGAGCGAAGCACGCCGTTCCAGGTGCCGCGTCAGATCGGACGTATCGTACCGAACGGGGTTAATCCCGTAGCGTGTGTAATAATCGAGGTGACCAATGGGTGCTGCTGACATTCCGTACTCGGGTGCGACTAGCTCCACTGGAGCGGGATCAGATCAAGCAGCTCGAGCAGGGACCGCTCGATCAACGGAAACATACCCGGGGCGAAGCTGACAAACGGCATCGGACACCCGGCACTCGGGTAAGGCGTGGCCGATGTAGTTGCTCATTCGGTGCGAAAGCGGATTCGTGGGATCCGAGATGTTCGCATAGCGTTCCATCAGCCGGCGTGCTTCTTGCTGGGCAGGCGTATCCGGGCGGTGCGGTTCATCGAGCCCACGTAACATTTCGACTGTTGCCGCTTCGATCTCTTCTGCTGTGGTATCCAGCAGACGGATTCCCGTGCGATCGAAGTGTTCCGTGCGATCGAAGAGATGCGTGCCGATCCGCAGGCACTCTTCGAGGTTGAGTTCGGTTCCACTGCGATCGAAATAACGCTTGAAGGCAAACAATTCGTTGGTTTCGGGCAGTGTCGTGTGGTTGAGAACCGCGTTCACCACAAGATTGGGCTTACCCATCGCCCGTGCCAGGGAGCAGGGACCCGACTGGCAACTGATCATGAATTCGCAATGCTGCAAGAAGTAGGGATCGAGAACGGGGTCGTAGCCGGGGAGCGTGGGAAGTTCCACCAGTTCGGGAACAGCGTCTTTCACACTGATCATCTTGCGGTCACCAATCCGTACCACGGCGTAACCTTGCTCGACGAGGCGGCGCAGTGCAGGGATATAGTTTCTGACGTCGGCGTTGCGAAAGGCCTGACCCCGCAACCGGTGATAGCCATGTTCTCGTGTGTGAACCACCACCAGCGGCCGATCGACACCGACTCGCATCTTCCTGCAAAGCTTCTCTGCCCGATCGACCATCTTTTGCGGCAGATGCAGGTACTGCCTCCCGTGACTCATGGGGTGAGCCGGATCGCGGCGTGCCTCGAATGCAAGGCGGTTCAGTGCCCAGTAGTTGTAACAGAGAAACGTGAGTTTCTCGCGGGGATCGGCACTGCGTAACTCACCCAGGTTCTGCCAGGCAAACGGTGCCAACTCGGGACCATCTACCTCGATCTGCTCGACATACTGATCCAGGATTTTCACCATCTGCACGGTCGCACGCGAATACGTTACGAGCGGCGGATGCACGACGATGAGATGATCGAAACGATGCCGGAACAGGTTGTAGAAGTGGAACGGATCCAGAATCGCGTGCCCCACTGCATTGTGGTACGCCCCGATCATCACGCCGACCGAGCCCGTTAACGGCAAACCGCCCAGTGATTGATAAACGTGTTTCGTGAGAAAACGCGAAAGGAACTCGACCGGATTCTCTGTGGGGGCTGCACCGCACTGCGCGGCCATTGCTTGACGAGCCGCCTCAATGTCTCCGCGCACGCCATGCACATGAGCCAAGTTGGCGAAGTAGCGGAAGCCTCGGGCATATCGAGGCCGCAACTCGGCACAGCGTTTCAAATCTTGCAGTGTCTCCAGATAGTGACCATGCCAAATATGAGCCAACGACCGAAGCCCCAGGCACTTCGCCGCCTTTGGGTGATTGGCCGCAGCTTCGATATGGGGAGTCAGCGTTGCCACTGCGCGCTCAAACTTTTGCCGACCGATATCGCGTTCCGCCAACGCCACAGCAGCTTCGAGATTCCCTTCCAAGACCAACCGGGAGACGCCGCTAACCTGGCACAACTTGACGAACCGGGCCACGCGAAACTTACCACGGAGGCGGAACACCGCAGATACTGCGAGCCAACTCCGAACGGTGGTGTGCCGCAACTCGCGCAGAACCTCGCTTGGTCCTTGCTTGAAGCTGTTGCCCATCTGTCGCAGATTCGACACGATGAAGAGGCAACACAGATGTGTTGCCGTGCGGAGCTTGTGAATCAGCATTTGTCCCGGCCTCCATTCCGGGTCCTGCGCTCAATGGTCTGTATCAGGCGGTGGCGAGTTCGCATTCCAGCAGTTGGCCACGTCGTTCGGCTTCACTCCGATCAAAGAGTACCGTCAATTCGATGCTCACCCGGCATGTGCGACCATGGTTGAATACCCCGCCGTGAAGCAGTTCATCGTGGAACATCACTATCTGCCCGGCTTCCAAGGGGAGCAACTCCATGCCCAGCGTATCGGGGCTTTCGTCGAATACGGGCTTTCGAACTCCGTCTTTCAGCTCGAAGTGATGCTGCCATTCGCGGCGATGCGACTCCGGTTTGATGCAAAGGCCATTGGCACCTGGCTCGGTGTGAATCGCCATCCAGATCTTGAAGCGATCGTAGCCGGGCGGCATCGAGCCATACCCATAACCCGCGTCCCAGAACCACTTGTCGGCGTGGATGGGGCCGATGTCGCCCGGTTGGTTCGGCCGTACCAAACGCCAATTCAGTTCATCGTGGCTAATGATGGCACTCGGGCCAAATTGTTCCTTTATCCGAGCAAAGTAGCCCATCGCGGCAAAGTCGGACACATGACGGCGGTCGAGAAGTCGTGTCGGCTTGGGCCACGATGACCCATGATCAAAACTGATGGGTAAGGTGTGATAGTGGGCGATGCCGCGTTCGCGGGCCAGCGGCACCAAGTCGGGCTGCAGTTGCTGTAGCCGCTCCTCATACTGGGCGGCAATCCAGGTCCGGATCTGTTCCAGTTCACACGGAGTGAGCGAATCGAGATGAAAGCCGGGGCCTTGCGTGATCTCGGTGAAAATGGCCATGAGGCACCTTTGTCTTCCCTGACTGGGTATCGCCAAAGCCTACCACGCAGCAAAACAAAAGATCAATCCAGGCTCGACAACGAGGCGCGTTCTACACAAGTTGCAACTGTGGCAGCGGAATAGCAAACCGCCCTCCTGCTGCGGCGAACTTGCTGTGCCTGGCCATGATGGGAGTGGCGTAGTTCCACGCCAAGACCGCAACCAGATCAACTTCACGCTCGTAAATCGCTGTCGGATGGTAAACCGGTATCTGGTGCCCAGGGCTGTAGGTGTTCTGTTTCACGGGGTTATCGTCCACCAAGTAGTCGATGCGATTGGCAAGATCCAACTGGTTGAGCAACGTGGTGACCGTCGGTGAAGCTCCATAGCCCGCAACAACCTTGCCAACACTCCGAGCCCGATCCAGTAGCGCAGTGAATTGTTCCCGAGCGGAATCGATCCGACTTGCTAAGTCCCGGAAGATCTCGCGGGAATGGAGCCCCACCAAGTTCTCCCACTCCACGAGACGGCGGACTTCCGGGCTGGCCGATCGAGGACCACCCGCAAGCTGTACCGTTCCGCGCAGCGAGCCTCCTTTGGTCGGTATCCGTTGCACATCAACTAATTCGAGCCCATGCCGCGCAAAGAACGCTGCGAGTGAGCGAACCGAGTGATAGCACAGATGCTCGTGATAGACGGTATCGAATAGCATTTTCTGAACGATGTCGAGGAGATACGACACCTCGAATGTGAAAAGCCCATCCGGTTGTAGCAGGCCACGCACCGCGTCCGCCATCGCCGGCAACGTATCCGAGTGAGCGAAGACATTGTTTGCAGAAACAACGGCAGCCGGGCCATACTCGGTGCGAATCTGCTCCGCGACCTCTGGTGTGAAGTATTCGGGGATCGTGGGGATGCCCCCAGCAGTTGCACGCTGCGCGATCTCGACTGCCGGATCGACCCCGACCACGCGATAACTCAATTCACCAAACGCCTTCAACAGTGATCCATCATTGCTTCCGATATCGACAACCAACGCACCCGGTTTGGCCCCGCTGCGCGCGACCAACTCCGCTGCGGCTTTGCGGAAATGCTCGACCAAACCAAGCGAAGATGTGGTGGCGTAGGTGTAACAGCGGAACAACAAATCCGGATGCACGACATCCTCGATCTGGACGTTGCCACACTGTTCGCATCGGTGCAGACTCAGTGCGAACGATTCCTGATGCTGCCGAGCCGCAAGGTAATCGTTGCCCACCGCCGAACGCGCGAGCGGCAATACCAGTTCCAGCTCGCCGGAACCACACAGTAGGCAATTCGCTGGTTTGTAATGTGTACGAATCGCTTCTGTCCGGTTACAAGTCATGCCCTGTTGCATCGGTGTCGTCCTTGACGAGAATCCTGGTGATCCCGGTACGATTTACGTGTTGAAGCCTGCCACTTCTCGTGCCAATGTATCTTGCAACATCAGCGACAAGCCTCCATCCACGGAAAGATCCTGCCCGGTGATGAAACTGGCATCGGGGCCACACAGGAATACGATCGCCTTGGCGACCTCCTGAGCGGTGCCCATTCGACTCAGTGGTGTGATGGTCTTGTACAGTTCTTGGAGTTCAGCCTGGCTTGCGAAATACGCTGCCGATTCGGGCTTCACGAACGTACACGGCGAGACAACATTCACCCGAATGCCTTGTGGGCCAAGTTTGACGGCATAGAACCGGGCCATTTGCTTCAGCGCCGCTTTCGTCGTGTGATAGGCCACTGTTTGATTTCGAGCTACGAACGAACTCGCGTTGGAGGTGACCACACAGATCGCACGCTCAGCGCCCGGTTTAAAATGCGGGGCTAGCCCTTCGATCAGTATCTTCGTGGCAGTCAGGGAAACGCTCAATTCCCCGGCCCAGGAATCACCATTCCCGCGGTAGCGTTGCAGGAAGATCAAGCTCGTCAACGCGCCCTGTTTCTCCACTTGCTGGCGAAGACTTTTCAGGAGCGATTCGGGTTCCTCGACATTGCCAGGGAACCCTTCGATCACGCCCGGGCCTGCCACGGAAGGGAACTCGCCATGCGACCGCCCCACAGCCGTCACCCGTTCACCAGATGCCGCCAACAGCAACGCGAGTTCCTTACCGACACCTTTCGTTCCACCGATGATAATGGCATGTCGAGTGGGCATGGCGACCTCTCCGTTCAGGCGACTCCGATCAAATCACAGATCAGCCGGATATCCTGCATGTACGTTGCGACGGCAGGATCCGCTTCGGTCGGTGCCCACTGTGCAAACTCGGTCTCGGTTGCACGGAACGGCCCGTTGGTGGTTTCGTGAAACACCACAAACGGTGACTTGACCAAAACCGTGTGATAACACGGTTCCATCAATCGGTAGAGGAACGTACGGCCGGATCGGTACGAACCCATTCGGATCACATCCTGCACCGAGCCATTGTCCTGAAACAACACCACATCAAGTTCCCCTTCGATCAGGTGAAACGATTCCGACTTGCCAACGTGCCGGTGTGGCTGCACATAGGTTCCGGCAACCAGGCAAATCACCATCTCGTGAAGCGTTTCTTCTGAGCCCGGATGCAGGCACAAACGGGCTCGTCGCCGAGGACTGCGCGCGCCGCGACTGCGTACCTCCACAACGTCTGCGGCCGTTACCCGGACGACACCCCCGTCCGCGACAAGCACCTCCTCGCTCTGAATTCGATGGCGCGTCATACGTGTGCTCCGCTGGAACGGCAGACCCGGTCAATCGAATACGGGCTATCAGGGAACACCGAAGCGAGGATACCCCCACGACTCAGGAACTGGTGATTCTTTCGCATGACGGCTTCTTCGATCTCAGGCCGAACGGTCATGAGGCAAAGATCGATCTCGTGATCCAGCAATGCACTCGAAGCGGTAATTGGCAGCCGCGAACCAGGCATGTGGAGCCCTTGCTTGTGCGGATTGTCGTCGACGACAAACTCGATGCGATCACAGAGACCATACAGATTGATGAACGCCCCTGTCAGGTGACCAGCCCCCAACATGGCGACCCGTTCATAACCGTGCAGTTGGCTGCGAAACAACTCCCGGATACGGGGGTAATCGCGCACAAATCCGTTGGCCCGCGCCATCTCCAATTCGGGCGGCGAACAAATCGTAGGAGCCTCACCCGGACGGGCAATCACAACAAGCGAATTCTCCAATGTGTAAGGGAACGACTGCACCGATTCGACCTGGAAGCCGCTCGCTTCAAAACAACGCCGCAATGTGAAGGGCGTGAAGTAAAGAACGTGTTCCTCCCATACCGTGGTGTAGTCGCGCCGGGCCAGTGCTCGACCCGTATCCGGCACTTCGACCACAATATAGCCACCCGGCCACACCAACTGCTTGGCCCAGGCCAGAGCCGCCCGGGTATCCTGGGTATGCTCCAGCACATGACGGAACAGCACCACATCCGGGCGGCCGTATCGCCTGATCAGATGCGCAGCGTGCTCGGAGTGCAAGCGCGCCTGGACCGATTCGATTCCACTGTTGGGTTCCTCGATCCCGAGTTCGTGCAACTCCGGTCGCCAGGTGTTTGTGAAGCTATTTCGATTGAGGCGGGCGAGTGTGGAATCATCCTTGTAGGTCAGCCCCGCGAACGTGGATTGCGGCGTCAACCCCGGGAGGCGGATCAAACCGGCAACAAGGGCATCGAGGTGACTTTCGGGTTCGTTGTAGGTGACCCAACTGAACCGTGGGCGTAGCTCCGCGACGGGAGGCGGATCGATCAGTTGCACGAGCACGCAGGTGCCACAGTAACCCAGTTGAAGCGGATGGGTGTATTCTGGCTGGTGCGGCGATTGCAAGAACCGATTGCGGATCGCTTGGCGACCGAAATCGAGAATGTCGCTGATTCTGCCATTCGCGCAAACCCGGCACTTGAAACCCACGGGCCGACTCTCATGCGACATGTCGATACTCCAGTGGTTGCGTCTGAATCTGCGGCCAGTACTCGTTCACCCACTGCACGACTTCGGCCAATCCCTCTGCGATGGAAATCTGTGGCCGCCAGTGAAGTTGTGTGCGTGTTTTGGCGCTATCGATCACGTACGCTGCATCCTGTCCGGGTCGCTCGGCGACACACCGAACCGCCTCTTCGAATGGCGTCCCGCTCTGCTCGCAGATCAGACGAACCACCTCGCGTACCTCGACGCCGCTGTCTGGCGAAAGGTGGTACAGTTGCCCCAGTTCGCCCTGCTCCAGAATGAGCTTTTCACCCCGAGAAACATCGCGGATATGAATGTACGACTTGATCGCATGGCCACCACCATGCAGTTCGATCGGCTTGCCAAGGCGGAGATTGATCACTGAGCGCGGGATGATCTTAAACAACTGTTGCCGTGCACCGTAAACGTTCGTGGCCCGCACGGTGAGCAGGGGAAAGCCGAACTGCTGGGCATACGTCTTCAGCAGATAATCGGCTGCCGCTTTTGATGCCGCGTATGGTGTACTGGGGTTGAGCGGTGCGTCTTCGGTCACACGGCCCACACAACTTCCGTAGGCCTCTGGCGACGAGATCTGCAAAAAGCGCTTGAGGTATTTTTGCTTTCGCAGATGATTCACGAGCCGTGCCAGGGCCACGGTATTCGTCTGGAACCAATGTTCGGGGTGATCCCAGCTGGGTGCCACTTCGCTCTGGGCCGCGAAGTTGACGATTGCTTCGGGCTGCTCCTGATCGAGTAACGCGAGCAAATCACCTGAATCCCGGTTCATGTCGAGTTGGTAGTACCGATAACGCGAGAGGTCTGCACGAGGTCGATACTTGAGAAATAAATTCGATCGCTCACGGGATCGGCTGACGCCCACCACCTGATAATTCGGGTCATCAAGCATGAGATCCACGAAATCCTGACCCGAAAACGAATTCGCTCCGAGAACGACAACCTTGCTCATGTGGTGCTCCCCATCCGACTTCGAATCTCCGCGAGTGCAGTCTGTGCGGCGATCAACTGTCGCTGTTGCTGTTCCTCGCGCTCCAAGAGTGGTAACGCGAATGCCCGACGTTGATTCCCGACTGGTAAGAAGTTATTGAGCCGGATGCAGACCCACTTCATCTGGTACACCGGTAACAAGACACGAACACGTTGGGCGATCATCTCAGGATCGGGAAAGCACTCCGCGAGAGCCGTGGTGAAGGCTTCGCATGCCCCGAATGGCACGGGAATGGCCGGCTGGCAAAAGAAGTCGCAAACCAGTTTCGCGGGGTCGTCCCAACCGGCGTATTCAAAATCGAGGAACCGCACCACATTGCCCGGTTCCAGCAAGGCGTTGTGGAAGCCGAAATCCGAGGGTGAGATACAGCGTTCTACCGGGGTCAGTTCGCGATGGAGTGACAACCCATTGTCAATCGCCGACTCCCGTGCCTCTGTTTGCACCGCCGCCCACTCGGGTGCGAGTTCCGACCGCACAAAGAGGCACGCTAGCTTTTCAAGAGTATTCGCGGGTTGAATGCGCATTAACCGCTGGACTCGTCCGGCCACGGTTCCCAGGTGCTCTTCGAGCGACCAGCACGCTTCAGAGGCATTCGGCAGCCGGGCGACTGCGGGTCGCCAGCGAGCCAGGTTGAGGGTGCGGGCGAAGTCGATTGCCTGTTCGAGCCGCGCGGTTGTGACCATCCCGGGCAGAAACTGCGATCCTTCAATCCACTCGAACAAGCCGATGCCAGCACTCGAGTCGTGCCCTAAAAGCCGGGGAGCCACTCGAACGCCCGCAGCTTGAGCAAACGCCGAGAATGCAACTTCGGCCTGCAGGCGATCACGTGGGTCGAGCGGATGGCGGAAGTAGCACTTCACCAGCGCTGGACCCGACTCACAATTCGCCCGGAAGACACGATTGTTCGCTCCACCCATCAACGGCGCAAGACTGACAACATGGCCCAGGCCCGCCCGCACTACCAGAGCCGTCAGCATCGGATCAGCAATGGTCACGCACACACCTCCCGAACCGCGAGGAGTTGCTGGAAACACTGCGCCCACGAACCGACTCGCTGGTAGTCGCCCTTCTCGGGATGAACCTCGGCGGGATCGAATAAGATCTTTTGCACTCCATTCGGGAACTGCGGATGAGCCAACACCTCAGGGAGGTCGTCGATAAACACATCACAGCCCAGCGAACCGATCCGTTGCAGTTTGTCCGTCAGTGTGAGTTCCAGATGAACCCCTGCCGGAGAGAGGCCGGTTTCGCTGGTCCGATACAGGCCGTGCGTGTGCAGAAATGCATGGGCTGCTTGATGAAGATCGTGGCGATCCCCACGGTAGGGGTAACGGGTTTTATGGCTTACGATCGCAACAGGTATTTGCAACGCACAACAACTGCGCAGGAAGTTCTTCAGATCGGGAAAGAGTTCGGC
>JBGTAO010000523.1:0-3429 GCA_041749835.1 Gemmata sp.
GGTGCCGTTCGGAATGGGAAGGCCCACGTTGGGCGGAACCTGGCCGGTCACGCGCCACCAGTTCTCGTCGAGATTGTAATAGGCACCGGACACGACATTCGATTGCTCCAGATTGGGCAGAAGATCCGGAGCCCAACTGCGTTGCGGTAGGCTGGTGCGCTTGGACGCCGGAAAACTCCCGAACGCGCTTTCGTAGTTATGCGCCGCCAGCCCAAGCTGCTTGAGGTTGTTCGAGCAACTCATCCGAGCGGCCGCCTCACGCACCTTCTGCACTGCGGGGAGCAGCAGGCCAACGAGAATGGCGATGATGGCAATCACCACCAGTAATTCGATCAACGTAAATGCCTGTCGGCGCATCGGTCATCTCAGGTTGAGAGCGGGAAGAAATTGGTTCACATCCCGGACATAGCAACCGTTGTGCCACGATCGCGATATCGGTTCTCGAAGGGGATTCCGCGGTGTGCAAACTGGAGACTCGGGCCGAGAACACAGGAGTGAGAACACATCTTGCGCAGGCGCGGCCAATCCGTGACCGCCCCAGCTTGGTTGAATCCCGGCAGCGGGCAGGTAAGATGCTGGGCAAGTGAAGGAGCCGCGTATGATCGAGCGGAAGTACTTATTCCCGAATGTGATCGAACTCAACCTGCAAGCGGGCCGGCCACTGGGGGTGAACCTCTACCTTCTGGACGGTGGCACCGAGTGGGCGTTGATCGACGTCGGGCAGGAAGAGACTCTGGACGAGGTGATCGAGCTCATTCGAGCGCTCGATTTCCAACTTGCCAAGTGCAAGATGTTGCTGGCTACGCATGCGGATGCGGACCACGTTCAAGCTCTGTCACGCGCCCGGGAACGCTTGAAAGCCAAGACCGCAGCCCACCCCCGCGCCGCCGTAGCACTCGAAGCCGGCGATGCCGTGGAAACCTATGCGAGCATCTCGGCTCAGAACTTCCACATCCCGATGCCACCGTGCAAGATCGACGTGAAACTCGATGAAAGCGACGACATCAAGATTGGCAAGCTCAAGCTGAAGGTCTGGCACACCCCGGGGCACACACCCGGGCAACTCAGCTTCAAGTTGGGAAACCTGCTTTTTAGCGGCGACAACATCTACCAGGATGGCTGTGTGGGCGCGATCGACGCTCACCACGGCTCGCACATCCCCGACTTCATCAAGTCGCTGACACGCATCCGCGACGACGCCTCCGAGTTCCTGCTTCCCAGCCACGGACCCGTTTTCCGGAACGATCCGAAGATTCTCCAAAATGCCATCGATCGGCTGACGAAATACCAACACATGGCCGATTTCGGCACCTGTGCTGTTTCGTGGCCGCTGCAGGAGCAGTGGGAGCGCGATATCCTGGCCGGGAAGATGCCGAAACTGTGACCCCACTTCAGGAAACGGGTCCCTCGGCCGCACACCTGGCACGATCCGAGGTCACACAATGATTCGCCGCCTGTTCAAGCTTGGGATGTACGCATCAGCCCTGAGTATTGGTGCCCTCATCGCTGGCGCCACGTTTACCGAAACGGTTGTCGGTTCGGGTGTTCCGGCCACCGAAGAACGCGATGTCGCGGCTGTGACCGAGGTAGAGTTCAGCGGGAACGGCCAACTTCTCGTGATTCCCGGGGACACCCCCAGCCTCACCATCACTGGCGACGACAACGTGGTGCCGCTGATCGAGTCCGACGTTTCGGGCCGCAAGCTGAAGCTCCGCGTCCGTTCGGGCTATTCCGTTCGCACCAGCACCCCGATCAAGTACACGCTCACGGTTCCTAAACTGTCGAAGCTCTCAGTTTCGGGGTCTGGTAATGCTCAGGTCGAACGAATGGCTGGCGAGACCGTGAGCGTCCGATTGTCTGGAGCCGGCTCTGCCATAGTCAATGGCTTGGAGTGCAAGGCTCTGAGCGTGACCGTGAGTGGGTCGGGCAATGCCAAGGTCAGTGGCACGGCGCAGTCGGTGAAGGCGCGTGTATCCGGAGCGGGCGAGTTCCACGGAATCGGCGTGCAGGCGAAGGCCGCGGATGTGCAGGTGAGCGGATCGGGCAACGTGAGTGTGTGGGCGGCCGAGAAGCTCAAAGCTCGGGCTTCCGGTGCCGGCAATGTGAACTACAAGGGGAACCCGCAAGTGGAACAGCGTTCGTCGGGAGCAGGCAAGGTTCGCCCCACCGAAAGCTGAATCGTGGCACGAAGCGGCCAACATGGAACCGGGGGGCATGAGCCTCCCGGTTCATTTTTGTATGTTAACTCCACACGCGGCCGAGCAGCCGCCACGCGACAATTCACCTGACGGGGTTCGCCATGAAGATGGGTTTGGTTGGTTACGCGAGTTCCGGGAAAAGTACCGTGTTCGAGTGGCTCACCGGGGAGAAGCCCGATCCGTCCAAGGTGCAACAGGGACAGACGGCCATGGCCGATGTGCCCGACGAACGGCTCGCCAATATCGCCGCGTTCATTAAGCCCAAGAAGACGACTTACACCAAGGTCGCAGTGCTCGACACGCCGGGGCTCACCGCCGGTGGCGATCAGAAGGACAACGCCCGCCGGTTAGCGGTCATCCGCGAAGCGAACGGCATGGTCGTGGTCCTCGACGGCTTTACACGCACCGACTTCGCGACACAACTGACCAAGTTCCGCGACGAATGCCTCTTCGCCGATATGGAGATCGTGACCAACCGGATCACGAAGCTCGAAGCGGGGCTCAAGAAGGCCAAGCCGGCGAAGGAACGCGAGGTGGACGAAGCGGAGTTGGCGCTGCACCGGCGAATCCTGGCGGGGCTCGAAAACGGCAAGCCGGCCTCGTCGCTGGGCCTGACACCTGACGAAGAGAAGACCATCCGCAGCTTTAGCCTGCTCACGTTGAAGTCGGAGATCGTGTTCGTGAATCGCGGCGACTCGGGGTTCAACGATCCGCTCCCGGCGGACTTGCTCGCACTGGCCCCCACAGCCATTCAGGCACCGGTGAAGCTGGAAATGGAGTTGGTGGCACTCGGCGACGAAGACCGCGCAACCTTCATGGCCGACCTGGGCATTACCAGTTTCCGCCGCGATGCCACGATCCGCGCCTTTTTCTACGGTGTTGGTCGCAATGTCTTCTTCACAGTGGGCGACGATGAATGCCGCACGTGGTCGATCCCCGCGAGCTGCGAAGCGGTCGAAGCGGCCGGGTGCATCCACAAGGATCTGAGCGAGAAGTTCGTGCGGGCCAACGTGATCGGCTACGACGACTTCGTGGCGTGCAACTACTCGGAAAAGGACGCCAAGACCAAGGGGCTCAACCGCACGGAAGGCAAGACTTACATCGTCAAGGACGCCGACATCATGCACATTCTGGCCAGCAGTTGACGCCAGTTTGGGAGCGCCAATCTGCATGTCAGTCCCGGCAGTTCGTTTCCCGCTCAGATCCGCCGCAGCAACAGCGCATGTTCGGC
>JBGTAO010000524.1:0-4262 GCA_041749835.1 Gemmata sp.
GACTCACCGGATTGCACGGTGTTGTTAAACATTGCCAGGGTCGAGAGGGTAACAGTGAAAGTGCTTTCAGCAGGTAGCGTCGCCCCGAGAAGTACACCGGCGGAAACCGTGTGACGTGCAAGTTTGCGTCGCGTTCACCCGAGGGTGATTCCGGGCGGTTCGTGCTACTTCCTGTCTTGGGAGCCGACCAGAGTTCGCAGAGTTCGTGTGCGGTGCTGGTCCACACATCCACCCGATGATTGGCCGCCGCGAGGTGCTTGCACAACCGGGCCGTGTAGGCTTCCGCGCCACCCAGAGCAGGGGGGTACCGGTGAATGAACTGTGCGATATGCATTGCTCATCCTGGAGCCAGTTCGGGGATTCCGCTCCGCCCGGAATCGCGTAGGATGGTCGATTGAGTTTTCCAAACGTTCTTGGACAGTGGAGTCGCAGGTGTCATGATTCGAATTTCACAACTGGCGGCGTCTGTGAAGCCGTCGGCCACTTTAGCCGCTGGTGCGAAGGCCCGTCAACTGAAGGCTGCTGGAGTGCAGGTTTACGACTTTAGTCTTGGGGAGCCGGACTTCAACACCCCGAGCCATATCTGTGAAGCAGCTGCGAAAGCTGCATCGAGCGGGGAAACACATTACACACCAACAAGCGGGACGCCAGAAGCGAAAGCGGCCGTCTGTCGCTGGTACAAGAGCTATCATGGCTGGGAATGCGCTCCGGAAAACGTCATTATCTCGAATGGAGCCAAGCATTCGTTACACACCGCCTTGGCTGCGACTGTGGGCCCTGGCGACGAAGTGGTGATTCCGACTCCCTACTGGGTCAGCTACTCCGATCTCGTCAGCATGACCGGTGCCACTCCGGTGCTCGTGACAACGACCGCTCAAAGTGGTTTCAAGATGTCGCCGGATCAGCTCAAAGCGGCGCTCACGCCCCGAACGCGGATCTTGATGCTGAATTCACCCTGTAACCCAACCGGAACGGTTTACACCCGTGCGGAACTGGAACGTCTTGTCGATGCGCTGATCAACTCCAGCGATGCAGCCATCCTCAGTGATGAGATCTACGAGCAACTGACGTTTGGTGACGCCAAGCCCACATGCATCGCAACACTGCGGCCGGGGCTGCGTGATCGCACCATCACCATCAGTGGAGCCAGCAAGAGCTACGCCATGACCGGCTGGCGGATGGGCTGGGCCGTCGCCCCGGCTCCCCTCGTGAAAGCGATGGATACCGTTCAAAGCCAGCAAACGAGTTGCCCCTCTAGCGTCTCACAAGCTGCACTCGTCGCCGCTCTGGATGGACCTCAAGATTGTGTGGCCCAGATGCGAGCCGAGTTTGCGGAACGCCGGGAACTGACCACCAAGCTGCTTCAGGCCATTCCTGGCATCACACTCCCCATTCCCGATGGCGCGTTTTATGCATTCTTTGATGTGTCGGCGTACTTCGGCAAGAGCTTTGGCGGTAAACCTGTGACCGATTCGTTGTCGTTCTGCACGGTCTTGTTGGAACAAGCCCATGTGAGCTTCGTTCCCGGTGTTGCGTTTGGTGCAGAAGGATTTGTTCGCATGTCGTTCGCCACTAGTCGCAAAGTGATCGAAAGTGGCCTGGACAAACTGAAGCAGTGGCTGGCTAGTGGTCAATAACCGATTCGCCACGTCTCAGGCGCGAACTGAGCCAGCCCGCGATGCACACCACGAGAGAGTTTCGCCATGCCCGTGCTTTACCTCACCGAAGCGGAAGTCGAGCAGGTTCTGACAATGGACCTGGCTCTCGAAGCCGTCGGAGCGGCATTTCGAAAGCTGGCGATTGACGAGGCTGTCAATATTCCTCGGCAGCGCTGCCAGACCGATCAGGTGATGTTGCACGTACTCCCGGCGGCGGCGAAGACTTTGGGCGTGGTTGGCTACAAAGCCTACACGACATCCAAAACGGGAGCACGCTTTCACGTCACGTTGTTCGATGGCAATACTGGCGAGATGACCGCGGTTCTCCAGGCCGATTTACTCGGTCAGTACCGAACTGGGGCCGCCAGTGGCATCGCGACACGGAAGCTGGCTCGCGCGGATGCCGCGACGCTCGGGTGTATTGGAACCGGCAAACAAGCTCGCACGCAGATTTTGGCGATCTGCAAAACCCACACGATTCGCCGTGTCACGGTATTTGGCCGCGATGACACTCGACGTCGGGCTTTTGCCGAGCAACTGTCGCGCGAAACGGGCTGCGATGTGGTACCCGTGGACACAGCGAAGGATGCGGTGCGGGGATGCGATGTGGTGGTCACGGCCACGAGCGCCCGCGAACCGGTGCTGCTGGGCGACTGGATTCAAGACGGGCAACATCTGAATTTGGTTGGCTCGAACTTTCTCGCCAAATCCGAGGTCGATGTCGATTTGTTTCGCAAGACCGCGATTGTGACTGTGGATAGTAAAGATCAGGCCAAGATGGAAGCGGGTGATTTTGTCGCCGCGCTCAATAGCGGCGTGATGGAATGGTCTGACATTTTGGAACTGGCTCCGATGCTGATTGGCCGCTACCCGGGGCGTGCGAGCGATCAAGATATTACGGTCTTTAAGTCACTCGGCATTGGCATCGAGGACATCGCGTTGGCAGTGCGTATTGTTGAACTCGCGCGGCAGCGAGGGATCGGCCGCGAGATCATCTAACGCCTGGCGAGCCCGACCCCAGTGCTTATTGTCCGATCGCTTTGCCATCGAGTCGCTTATCGGCGGCACCACTTCGGACACCAGTTTTTGGATCGATACGAATGGAGTGAGCATCCCCTTGCCGGTGCTCGCTCACGGTGTGACCGCGCTTTCGTAACTCGGCAACTAGCTCGGTCTGCTGCTTCAACCCCTCGATCCGGAACACATCCGGTAACCACTGATGGTGCAAGCGCGGTGCCGAGACCGCATCCTGAATCGGCATGTCGAAGTCGAGGACGTTGACGATTACGCAGCACACCGTGTTGATGATCGTTCGCCCTCCCGGGCTGCCGGTGATGAGCACGGGCTTGCCGTCTTGCAACACGATCACAGGCGTCATGGAGCTGAGCATGCGCTTGCCGGGTTCAATTTGGTTTGGCTTCGTGCCAATCTGTCCATTGGTGGTGGTGATACCAGGCCGTGGGTTGAAGTCGGTCATCTCGTTGTTCAACAGATAACCCGCGCCACGCACGACGACCCGGTTGCCGTAGCTGTTTTCCAGCGTGTAGGTATTGCTGACAGCCAGGCCGTTGGCATCGATAATCGAAAAGTGCGTCGTACTCTCGCTCTCTTTGGTGATCGGAATCTCCCCGGCGAGGTCAACGGCCGGTGTGGCCTTTTGAAGCTGAATACTGCTCGCTAGCTTCTTCGCGTGCTCCTGGGATGTCAGGTGAGCCGGGATCTTCACGAAGTCCGGATCACCGAGAAACTGTGCCCGATCGGCAAACGCACGCTTCATGGCTTCGCAAAGAATGTGAGTAGTATCGGGGCTTGCACGGCCGAGCTTCTTGAGGTCGTACTGCTCCAGAATGTTCAAGATTTCCGCAAGCGCAATACCACCGGAACTCGGGGGTGGCGGGCCGTAAACCGTGAAATTGCGATACGTGATTGCGATCGGCTTTCGCTCCCGAGCCTGGTAGTTCCGGAGATCGTCGGAGCGAATCAAACCACCGCCGGTTTTCATTTCTTCGAGAAGCTTTGTGGCCGGTTCACCAGTGTAAAATGCATCGGCACCCTTCTCGGCGATCAGACGAAGCGTCTGACTTAAATCCTTTAGAACCAGCTTGTCGCCAGTGTTCCATTTCCCACCGCCGGGCTTGCCATAAACCCGCTTGAACTCGGCATTCGTCGTTTTGGGGTCACCGAGCACGCGGTTCAACCCATTTGCCAGCACTGCCGTGACCGGGAAGCCGGATTCGGCCAGTTTGACCGCCGGCATCACGACCTCTTTCCAGCTCAGTTTGCCATACTTCTTATGTGCTAATTCCAAGCCGCGGACGGTACCGGGAACACCTGCTGCTCGATGATCCAGCATCGTGATCTTGCCATCTGCCAGCAGATCGACTTTCGCTGCGGCGGGTGCCGTTTCACGGTAGTCAAAACACGTTGGAGCTTGACCGGGTGCGGCCACCATCATGAAGCCACCACCGCCGATGTTCCCGGCTTCAGGCCACGTTACTGCAAGTGCAAAACCTACGGCGACAGCCGCATCGACTGCGTTGCCACCAGAACTCAGAATGCCTGCCCCCACTTCGGTCGCGGCAGGTGAAACGGAGACCACCATGC
>JBGTAO010000525.1:0-3628 GCA_041749835.1 Gemmata sp.
AGCGGTTGCCTTCGAGAGCCCGATCGATCACTTCACGCTGGGCCGTGTTGATGGTGGTCCAGAACAAATAGCTACCCACCAGAGACATCAACAGCAGCAAGAGGCCGAAGCCCAGCAGCGTGAGCCCCAGCAGCGGCCGGCGCACCCGGCGCAAGCTCCAGGCATCGAGCGCTGTCAGCACGGCCTGGGGGTTCGAGAAGCGTTTCCCGGGGCTCGGTTCCAGGCAACGATCGATGATCGCGGCCAGTTCCGAATCGACACCCGGGACGGCACGATGAGCGTCCGGCCGTGGAGCATGAAGGATGAGCTTGCGGTAGGCGATCAGTTGGGCCTCAAGGTTCCCCTCGGTGAGCGGTTGCTGGTGGTAGTGCGGCGGCACACCGGTAAGCATGCGATACATCACCGCGCCCAGTGCGTAGACATCCCAACGGGCATCGGGCGTGGCACTCAGATCGGCTTGTTCCGGTGCCATGTAATACAGCGTTCCCAGCGCCGGCGACATTTCGTTGGTCAAGCGGGACTGCCCGAAATCGGCCAGGCGTGGTCGGCGATCGTGATCGAGCAGAATATTGGCGGGCTTCAGGTCGCAGTGCAGAATGCCTTTGTTGTGGGCATGTACCAGCGCCAGGGCGATCTCGCGGAAGTAGACCACCGAATCGTCGGCCGAGAGGCTTCCGGTTCGGAGCAAATCCTCCAGCGACCCGTTCTCCATGAACTCCATGACGTAGTAAGGCGGATCCGATTCCCATCCCACTTCGAAGAGCTGCACCACATAGCGATCGGAGAACAGATAGCGGAGCTTCTCGACCTCGCGGGCCAGCGATGCCCAGTCGAGCCCACCGCGGCGGGTGTAATACTTGATTGCCACTCGGCGACCACTATTGCGGTTCACCGCGACCCAAACTTCCCCATAGGCCCCGTGCCCCAGGAACTCCTCTTGCTCATAACCGGGCACTTTGACGGGCGGCCGAACTCCGCGCAGGCTCAGCGCTTGAGCGCTGGCTCGCTCGGCGTCGTTCATCACTGGAGTTAGCCCACCATCATTCACGCCACGTCCCATCCATGTTGGAGTATCCAGGGAATCCGTTGGGTTGCCGGCGTTGCGCGACAACTTGAGCCGACTCCGTTTTCATTCCCGACTCCGAGCGTAGAATCGTTCAGACTGGAAAGTCGGCCCGCCTTCCTCCAGAATCATTTGATCTCTCCCCATTGACTGGAGCATACATCATGCCGGTATCACGACGGACTTTCCTGGCTGCCACGGCTGTTGGAGCCGCGGCTGTTGGAGCCGCGGCTTTCCCATTCTCTCCATTGCGAGCCGAGGAGAAAACCCGCAAGCTCGTCATGATCGCGGGAAGCCCAAGCCATGGCCCGGGCGACCACGAGTTCAACGCGGGTGTCCTGTTGCTGGAGAACTGTCTCAAGGGTGTGAAGGGGCTGGAGGTTGTCGTATTCAAGAATGGCTATCCCAAGGACGATTCCGCACTGGATAGCGCCGACGCGATTCTGTGTTACGCCGATGGTGGCGAGGGGCACCCGCTGATCCGGGAAAAGCGACTGGCCCGCATCGGCAAGCTCATGGACAAGGGCGTCGGGCTCATGTGTGCACACTATGGGGTCGAGGTTCCGGCCGATCTGGCTGGCAAGGAGTTCCAAAACTGGATTGGAGGGTACTACGAACACAAGTACTCCTGCAATCCGTTCTGGTCGCCCGAATTCCAGGAGTTCCCGCAACACCCCATTTGCAATGGCGTAAAACCCTTCTCTATCCGCGATGAATGGTACTTCAACATGCGGTTCCGGGATGACATGAAAGGGATCACGCCGATTCTCTCTGCCAAGCCGAGCGACGCGGTCCGCAACGGGCCGTACGTCTATCCGCAGGGGCCATACAAGCACATTCAAGATAACAAAGGCCGGTCGGAATCGATGATGTGGGCGACAGAGCGGGCCGATGGTGGCCGCGGTGTCGGGTTCACCGGCGGGCACGTTCACCGCAACTGGAAAGACGACAACTTCCGCAAAGTGTTCCTGAATGCGCTGCTCTGGATCAGCAAGGTCGATGTCCCGGCCAATGGTGTTGTGTGTGCGGTGAGTGACGAAGAGATCCGGGCGAACCTCGACCCCAAGGGGAAGAAGTAACGCCACTCAGGGTGGATCGTAGCCGCTGCCGCCCCAAGGGTTGCAGCGGCAGATCCGCCACACGCCGCGAGCACATCCGAACACCGGGCCATGCTTTTTGACGGAAGCAATGAAGTACTCGCTACAGCCCGGCTCAAACCGACAGACCGGGCCGATCAACGGTCGCAGACACCACTGGTAAGCCCGGACGAACACGATCAACACTCCGCTCACAGCGAGTGCTGGCCCGCGCCAGATCCAGGTAATCCGTTTCGTCATACCAGTACGCGATCAGCTAGAACGAGTGGTGCCCAGGCCGAGCTTTCGCGCGACTTGCGCTGCCAGCTTCACCAACGATTCCTTGACGACAGCCAGTGCCGGTTCCACGCCCCCCCGCGGAATCAGGATCAGATCGAGCCCCAGGGGGAGTTCATATTGCGACAGCCGGAACGCTTCGCGGAAGAGTCGCTTATAGCGGTTGCGCACCACCGCGTTGCCAATCTTCTTGGAGACGGAACAACCGAGGCGGGGGTGCTCCAGTCCATTCTCACACGCATAGATGATCAGCACGTGGTCAGAGGCGGAGCGCTTCCGTTTATAGCAACGATCGAACTCGGCCGGCGTCTTCATGCGTCGGCTTGCGGGAAAGGTCAGCGGTCGGGGCGTGGGTTCGCTCATTGGGGAAAGACACCTCAAGCCCACGGTGTGTTCGCACGCGGGTTTTGCGGGTTCCGTTCCAGGAACTGCTCCAGAAGTTTTCGGCTCGCCTCGTCGACCTCACCGGCGGGTGCCACGATCTTGAAGACGAGGTACTGATCGCCGCCCTTGATCCCTTTGCCACGCAGTCGCAGCTTGGCCCCGCTCGAAGTACCCGGGCGCACCTTGACCTCCAACCGCTCACCCGCGATCGTGGGCACCTCAACTTTCCCGCCCAACACAGCCTCGCCAATGCTGATGGGCACATCGAGGAAGAGATCGGTGCCCTCTCGGCGGAAGTACGGATGCGGTGCCACCCGGACTTTCAACAGGACTTCACTGGAACCCGTGGCTTCCGACGGAACCCGAAGTTTCTTGCCATCCTCGATGCCCGCTGGCACCTTGACATCGATCCGACGGCCACCAAAATCGATCGCGACGGCTCCGCCATTAGCCGCGACATCGAAGCCCACGGTGACATCGGCTTCCACCGGCTCGGCTGCGGGGCGTCGCTGGCGACCACGAGCTTTGCGGCGGCCACCTCCGAAGATGTCGGACATATCTGGCCCCGCACCACCTGCGCGACCACCCATGAAGTGTTTGAACAACTCCTCCGCCATTTCCGGATCGAGGTTCACGCCACCCGCACCGCCGTCACCGCCGGGAAAGCCACCACCCGGGAAACCACCCCCGGGAAAGCCACCGGGGGCAGGGCCGGCGAACCCGTACTGATCGAAGTTCGCCTTCTTGGTGGCATCGCCCAGAATCTCGTATGCTTCCTGCACTTCCTTGTAGGTGGCGTCGGCCTGCT
>JBGTAO010000526.1:0-4288 GCA_041749835.1 Gemmata sp.
GACTTGGCCGATGCGATCGCAGACAGGCTCATCGACTTGAAGTGCGAACCGAGCTTACTGAGGAAGGTGTGGAATGGTTCGGATTTGCCATTCCCACACACGAGATAGGCCAAACAAGGTTATCTACCTGCGGATCAGTAGAGCGTAGTTGGCGCTGGGTGCGGCGAAACCCGGTACCCACGCTCTTGCTGCTCGTTTCGGGCCTGGGTTGTGTCATCACCGGTGGGCTTGCCCTCGCCCTCACGCATTCCGTGAGCTTCGAACGGGCCGCACGCTACGATGCTGAAGTTGCCAAGAACGAGGCGTTGCGCGCCCGAACATTGGCCGAGCGGACACGCGATCAGCTCCATTCCGCGCTCGCGTCGGCTGAGCAAGCTCGTCGTACTGCGGAGCGGGATCGCAATGCTGCCGATACGGCACGGCACGCAGCCGACCATCAGAAAGCGGCAGCGATTGAACAGCGGTTGCTCGCCGAACTGGAACGCAAGCGAGCCCTGGCCGAACAACGCAAGGCCGAGGAAAGCCTCAAGATCGCCAGGTCCGTGATTCGGAACACAATTGCGGAATGCTCGCAGAACCCGCGTTTCGAGGGCGAGGAATTCCGGGAGTTTCGCACCACACTGATCTCGACTGTAAAGAAGTTTCGCAGGGAACTCGAAGCACACGCCGGCAATTCCGTGACCTTGCTGGACGATCTTTCGGATTACTCGCACTGGTTGGGCTATTTGCACTTTCTCAACGGCGATCAGGTGCAAGCCGCTACGGAGTACATGGCCGCAGCTGGGGCCGCGTGTCGCTGGGCCGCGCTCGATTCGGAAGATCCCGAGGCTCGTGCGAAAATAGCGGACTCGTTGATGAATGCCGGTAACGCGTACCACAACCATCACCAGTTCCAGATGGCGGAAAGTTGCTACCGGGATGCGTGCGCCATCATCGATACGGTGGTCGAAGCCCATCCTCAGGTCGAAAAGTATCGGCTTCTTGCACTGCGGGCTTATTCTCAACTGGTGAGCGCATTCCAAAGAAGCGGATCATCCGATGAACATGTCGAGGTTGCAACTCGGGCTCTGGGTCATGCTTCGGAATGCGTGCGGATCCATGCTCCCACCAGCGAGAACTTGCGAGCGCTCGTGAAAGCCCACCAAGATCTTGGTTGGGGTCTGGCGCGGCAGCGGAATCTCGAGCTTGCGGAATGTCATTTCCTCGAAGCGCTGGAACTGGTACGTTCGATCCAGTTGCGGGCTCGTTTCTCACCTCGCGCGACTGCTGAAACGACTGAAGCGACGATCATGGTTGCCAAAGTTCAGGCCTCATCCGGTCGGTCTGATGCTGCAGTTGTCACCTACGATGAGGCGGTTCGCCTGTTGCATTCGATGCTGCAAAACGCACCCGGACAAACCGCGATTCGGATTCAGCTTGCTGAGATTCAGACCCGATTGGCCGAGCAACTCCGGGTCGTGCGTGACCTGGCTCGGGCTGAACAAAACTACTCTGAAGCGCTCAAAAGCATCAACCTGATGCTCGCCCAAGATCCGAAATCGGCTGCAGTCCTGGATCTCTGCACCATGGCAATGAGAGGTCAGGCTCATCTCTTGAATCAGACCGGGCGACACCAGGACGCGGCTGCAACGTGGGCCAAGCTGGCGACACTTGATCCGGATCCCAACCGGACCGCCGAAGCAAGCCTCTTCGTGTTGCAGTCCAACCTGTTTGCCGGGGACTGGAAGAGTGCCGCGACCGGAGCCGAGCAGCTCGGGCAGGGTGATCTCCCGAAGTGGCTTTTGTACGACCTCGCACATATCTGGATGCGGATCGCGAATGCGGTACAAGCCGATGCCGCACTGACACGTGATGAGCGTTCCCAGGAAGAGCGGCGGGCGATGAAGCAGGGACTCTTGAACCTGGAGCAGGCGAAATCGCAGGGATTATTCCAGGAACGGCACTTCGTGGAGCAATTCGAGAAGGACCCGGTACTGGCACCGCTCCACAAGCAGTTCGATCCCCGCAGGTAATCGTTTGCATTCCCATCGCTAAACCGGTTGCCATCGAGGCAACTCGGCCTTAGTCTGTCACTCGCCTACCGTGCGGCTTGTCTCCCTCCATTCGGAGTCCTCTCCATGCAATCCTTGAAGTCTCTGGTCATTGCCAGCATCCTGGCTGGCCTCGCAGCGACGACGGCTCAGGCCGAGGTGAAACCGCACCCGATCTTCTCGGACAATATGGTGCTCCAGCGTGAGATGCCGCTCCCCGTGTGGGGCAAGGCAGACCCTGGTGAACAAGTCACGGTGACTCTGGAATTGCAGGGCGGGAACGCCGCGAGTTCCTCGACTGCCACGGCCATGGCCGACAAGGTAGGCAACTGGTCGGTCAAGTTTCCGCCCCAAAAGGCGGGAACGGGTTACCAATTGCAAGTGAAGGGTAAGGACAAATCGATCGACTACAAAAACGTCGCAGTGGGAGAAGTCTGGATTTGTTCGGGTCAGTCGAACATGCAATGGGAGATGTGGCGGCTGACCAAAGATGAGCAAGGTAAGAAAGTCTCCGCAGAGGCCACGAACCCGAACCTGCGCTTCCTCACACTGGCCCGCCGACCCGCAGCCACTCCGCAATACGATTTCCCGGTGCGTACCGAGCCGCGTGGCAAAGATGGAGCCAAGGCCGTGTACGGGCAATGGCAAGTCTGTGATCCCGAGTCGACCCTCGAGTTCTCCGCGGTCGGGTATTACTTTGGCCAGGACCTGGAGAAAGCGCTGAAGGTGCCGGTGGGCCTGATCGCCACCAACTGGGGTGGCACCGTCTGTGAAGCCTGGACAAGCCTGGAAGCACTCGATGCGGAACCCAATTTGAAGTATCTCGCTGACCGAGCCCGGGCCGCCGCCAAGCAGCACGAAATGGATAAGCGACCGCCGAACCAGAACAGCCCCACGGCACTCTACAACGGTATGATTCACCCGCTGCTCAACTTCCCGGTTCGCGGGGCGATCTGGTATCAGGGCGAATCGAATGCAGGTCGGGCCCACGAGTACCGCACGCTGTACCCCACGATGATCAAGGACTGGCGCAAGCGCTGGGATACCGAACTGCCATTCATTGGTGTTCAACTGGCACCGTTCGGCAACGGCAAGAACAATTCGAACGGTGTGACCTATGCCGAACTGCGTGACGCTCAGCTACTGGCGACCAAGGTGCTGCCCAAGGTGGGTGTCGCGGTGATCACGGATGCCGGGGACGAAGTCGATATTCACCCGCAGCAAAAGCGACCAGTAGGGGAACGCCTCGCACTCAGCGCTCGCGCTTTGGCTTACGGTGAGAAGGTTACCTTCAACGGCCCACAGTACAAAACCGCCGCGTTCAATGGCCCGATGGCGACCATCACCTTCGATTCGATCGGTGGTGGGTTGATGGCCAAGGATGGCGATCTCACGGGGTTTGCCGCAGCCGGTGCCGATGGCGTTTTCCATCCAGCCAAAGCAGTGATCAATGGCGATCAAGTGGTCGTGACCAGTGACAAGGTGGAGAAAGTTACGGCGGTTCGCTTTGGGTGGGTCAACTTCGCCAAGCCGACGTTGAATCTGTTCAACAAGGCAGGGCTCCCCGCGAGCCCGTTCCGAACCGACGATCTCCCCTTGACCACCATGCCCAAGTCGAAGAAGTAGCTGAGTTGGTGCAATCGGTGCGGGACGGGATGGCCCAAATTGGCATCCCATCCCGCTGTTATCGTGGCCCCTATCTGTGGTGCGTTGTGGCGAACCGTGTCGTTGTTGTTGGTGCGGGAGTTGTTGGAGCATGCACGGCGTATTATCTCGCGAAGGCGGGATTCTCCGTTACTGTGGTCGATCGAGGCCGATTCGGTGCGGCCTGTTCCCACGGGAACTGCGGCTATGTTTGCCCCAGTCATGTGCTACCGCTTGCGATGCCCGGAGCCGTCTGGTCCACCCTGAAAACGCTTGTGCAGCGCAACTCACCGCTCAAGGTTCGGCCCGGTGTGGTCCTGAAGAACCTGAGCTGGTTCCTCAACTTCGCACGGCGTTGCAACCGCCACGATCTGTTGCAAACCGGTCGCAGTATTCAGGCACTGCTGAACTCCTCGCGATCACTTTACGATCAACTTTTAGCAGAAGAACAGATCGCCTGCGAATGGGAAGCCAAGGGCTTGTTGTTCGTGTTCCAGACACCCGAGCACTTCGAGCATTACGCCAAAACCGATGAACTCCTCCGTAAAGAATTCGCAATGCCTGCGCGGCGGTTCGATTCCACCGCACTCGCCGAACTCGAACCGGCGCTCGTG
>JBGTAO010000527.1:0-8971 GCA_041749835.1 Gemmata sp.
GCCCGGGGCGTTTGCGTTGCAACACATCAAAACACTTGCTTGATGGGCTTACCGGTGGGGCAAAGCTCGATCGGTCGGCCATCCTCCGTCTTGTACCAGGTGTGCAGTGGTACACCCAGTACCGTATAGATCGTGGCTGCGAGATCCTGCGGGCTCACCGGGCTATCGGTCACGTACTCCGCCTGGGCATTCGTGGCACCGACGACCTGACCAACCTGGAGTCCACCACCCGCCAGGAGCGCTACGCCCGCGGAGCTCCAGTGGTCGCGGCCCGCCGTCGGGTTCACCTTGGGCGTTCGGCCGAAGTCGCCAAACCACACCACGAGCGTTTCGTCGAGCATTCCGCGAGTCTGAAGATCGTCCAATAAAGCGGAAACGGCGCGATCGACCCGTGGCAACAGGCGAGTCCGAAGGCTCTTGAAGTTATCGGTATGGGTGTCCCAACCGCCATCGGTCACGGTGACGAACTGAACCCCCGCTTCGAGCAATCGGCGTGCAAGCAGGCAGCCCTGCCCGAGGGAGTTCTTGCCGTAACGGTCGCGCAGTTTCTCCGGCTCCTGGTTCGGCGCGAACGCATTCTTGGCGGTTGGCCCGGTAATGATGCCGTGGGCCTTCTCGTAAAACTCGTCGCGGGCTTTCACCACGCCGGGTTGTTCCACGGCTTTCTGATAGTTCTCCAGGTCTGCCAGCATGGCGTAGCGGCGATCGAGCCGGCGGCGTTCGGCGTCACTGGTGATGGCCAGATCGCGGACCTTGAATTGTGGGGCGCTGGGATCGTCGGGCACTTCGAACGGGTTGAACTCGTCGCCCAGGAAGCCCGCGATTCCGCCGTTGAAGCGGCGATCAATCGCTTTCCCCAGTTGCACGAAGGGAAGCATGCCGTCCTGGTAGCCGCGTTCCTTGGCGACCACCGAGCCGAAGCACGGGAAGGGGAGCGACGCATTGAACGGATGCCCCGTCATCATGAGATGATCGGCGACCCCGTGCGACCCGTTCTTCGGATCATGCCCCCGGATGATCGCCAGCCGATCCGTCTGCCGGGCGAGCAAGGGCAATGGATCGGCAAAGCGCACTCCGGGAAGAGTCGTGGCCACGGTTCCAAATTCACCGCGAATCTCGGCGGGCGCGTCGGGCTTCGGGTCGAAGCTATCGATGTGGCTCGGCCCACCCTGCATCCAGAGCAGAATGCACCGCTTGGCCCGGGCTTTCGCGGCCGGTTTGCCTGGACTCTCGGCCCGTGCCTGGAGATAGAGCGGCAACCCCAAACCGAAGGCCGTAAGTGAACCGATCCGTACGAAACTGCGCCGTGTCAGACCGGTACAGTCGGTGGTGAAGCCGGTGTGGACATCGAACATCGAACTCCCCCGAATCTGGGGTGGTGGGCAGAATAGCGGCAGCAACCGCGTCTGGATTTATGCGGAATGATGAGTTCAGGATCGGCCAATTCCCAGAGTGAGTCAACCCAATTCCGTGGTCCCGCGCGTTGGGTGCCAGGATGTTGAGGCTTCTGCAACAAACACTTCATTATCTGGACGCGATCGCTGGACCGCGACGGCGAACTTCCCATCTGTGACGGCGTTGATGGCCAAAGCGGACTCAAGTGTCCCGGGAAGTGGGTTCCGGGCTTTGCGCCGTGTTCAGGATGTGGTTATGTTCTTGAATAGGGGGAAGCACATCCGCGACGATTCGGTTCGGCTGGCCAACTGGGGTTTCGGGTCAAGCTGAGCCAAATTCGTGAGGCAAGTGATCGCACACGAAGCAGGGAACACCGATTCGGTGTAGCGACCTGGGGGGTCCAACTTTTCCGCTTTCGACTGGAGTGGCGCTGCATGGCCTGCCTCTTCAATTGGAAACCGGAAAGTGCCCGCTTGATTCCCAAACGTTGTGGTGCGGTCGGTCCGATGGCTACCACCCGAGTAACGGTTGCTGCGGGTCTGCGTTCCGCCCCGCTTGCGATTGGGTGGAGCCAATTTCTTGCGACAAGTGGCGCTTCGCCGACGATAGAGATGCGTAGAATGAAATGCGGTCCACTGTACAGGTGAACCGTTGCTCTGATCGGTGCCAGGCGAATTGTGCGATTTCGGTAATGCCGAAGCCATAGCCCGGTGCGATCACGGCACAAAGTCATGGTGCTGGCGAGTTCAAGGAGACGAACTCGCCATTGCCAGTTGGGTGGCCAAGGAGATCCGGCCACTTCGGGAGAGGGTGAGCCGCCCGCGCGGCCCCACCGGTAAGCCGGTGGCAGGGGACACCGAACGACTGCCCAGCGCAGCGAGCTGTGCCGGACAGGGAGACGATCATCTATGCGTAACGCAACGCTTCGTTCCTGGCAAAGTTGGCGAGTCACACAAGTGCTCCAACCAACTGCTGAAAACGTTGTACCGAGCAGCGCACCGCGGCGAATGCATGCAGCGCGCCCTCGCTGTACCGAGCAACCGGCTGCGGATGGCATTCGCCACGAACTGGTTGCGCGAATCCGCCGCGAGATTGCCGAGGGGAAGTACGACACCGAGGAAAAGTGGCTCGCGGCCGAGGAAGTAATGCTCCGCCGGATTGAAGAGCAACTGTAAGATCGATTCTGAACCGGAGCCCACTCGATTCCCAGAGTGGGCTCTCGTCACTTGGTATCTGCTATACTTGGGTCATCACCATTCATTCCCTCTCTGTGAGGCGAAACCGTGCCTCTGCCTGCTGTCGCTGTGTCACAGACGCCCGAGAGTAAGTTCCGGGAGTATCTGACCAGCCGACCCAAGCCCCAACGCTTCACGGAGCAGCAGCGGGAACTGGTCGAGCATGTCTTCGCCAAACACTCGCACTTCGACGCCGATCAACTGATTGCCGAGTTGAAAGTGGCCCGCAAGCGCGTGAGCCGGGCGACAGTGTACCGCACGCTTTCCAAGCTGGTGGATGCGAGCTTGCTCCGCCGAATCGAGCTGGGTTCGCGCACCGTGTACGATCACGATTACGGTTACCCGGCGCACGATCATATGGTCTGCGAGCAGTGTTCCAAGATGATCGAGTTCCAGAGTGAAGACCTCGACGCGGTGCTCCGTGCGGTAGTCGGCGACCATCACTTCCGTGCGACCGGGCGCTCGCTGGTGATTCGTGGTTTGTGTGTGGAGTGCAACACCGCCAGTGCCACGCGGCGACGACTCGTGATGTGAGGCCGCGGCTTCAACTCTCCCGTTGCGTCTTCAGCCGAAGTAGCGATTCCTGCACCAGTTTCTTGGAATCCGCAAGTACCATCAGCAGTGGTGCCAGGTCGGGCGGCGGTGCTTTCCGTTCACCCGGCCCCAACCGGTAATAGACCATGTGCTGATTCAACGCCGTGATGGCGTCGGTCAGTTGGTCCAAGACCAACGCGAGATTGCCAGCGTCGTGCCCCATCTGGAAGCGGTAATCGTCGAGTCGCTGCATTTCCGGCTCATTCATGGCAGCCTTTGGTTCAGATCTCGTAGGTCAGCGGTTCGGTATCGGGCTTGGCACCTTTCAAGCGCAACTTCGGCTTTTCCAGGACCACGGTGGTATCGGCGGGGACACTCTCGGTGAGCCAGACGTTGGAGCCGATCACCGCTCGTTCGCCCACTATGGTCTTACCACCGAGAATCGTGGCATTGGCGTAAACGACCACGCCATCACACAGCGTCGGGTGGCGTTTGTAGCTTCCGTGTACGAGGCTACCGTCGTCGTCCTTGGAGAAACTGAGCGCGCCGAGTGTGACGCCCTGATACAGTTTCACGCCCTGGCCGATGTCGCATGTCTCACCGATGACCACACCCGTACCGTGATCGATGAAGAATCCCGGGCCGATCGTGGCACCCGGATGGATGTCGATGCCCGTCTTGGCGTGGGCGAGTTCGGTCATCATCCGCGGGATGAACGGCACGGCGAGGCGATGCAGTTCGTGTGCCACGCGGAACGTGGTGATCGCTTCGAGCCCAGGATAGCAAAAGATGATCTCGTGATGGCTGCGAGCCGCGGGGTCGCCCCGGAATGCGGCATCGACATCGTGCTCCAAAACCTTGCGGATTCCCGGTAGCCTGCGGAGTAACTCCACTGCTTTGGGTTGCGCGATCGCCTCGCAATCCAGATGCGGCGATTCTTCACATAACTCGTGTCGCAGGGCACGAGCAATCTGGTTGGTCAACTTATCGTGCAAGGCATCAACGAGGCTTCCGATGTAGTAACCAATGTTGCCCATGTGAAGGTTCTGGCGTCGGCCATAGCCCGGGTAGAGCACCTCGAAGAGATCATCGACGATGTCGGCAATCGCGTCGCGGTTAGGCAACGGTTCGTGAGCGAGATGATTAAGCCGGCTGCATTCCGTGTAGGTGTCCACCAGCAGATCGGTGATGGTGGGCAGTTCCTCCTTGAGCCGAATATCGGTAGACATGAACGCTCCCAAGAGAAAGCCTGTGCCGCCTGGAAAGATAGTACGTGTCGATTCGGCAGTCCGTCAATGATCACGCATCTATCGTCGGGTTGTTTGGTACGGCGGTTCAGCGAATTCCGTGTCGACAGTTGCAGCAGTGCCGGGCGAGCAGTGCCTGAGGTTGCGGCACTGCAATGAGTGCGTGACTCCCCAGTGCGATAAATTGCAAAGTTGGCGAAGACGGCGAAACTATTTTCAGGTCAGTACTTGTGGCGAGCGCAGTCGGCATCGCACGATTTTCATCATGCATTGGCATCGTGAATGCTATCTAGTCTTTCGGCAAACGAAAGCCTGTTCAGGCTGGTCGAGTGGAGGGGAGAGGCCACTCGGTTAGCAACTCAGGTTCTGTTCTGCTAATTCGATCATCCGGGTGCGTGGGCAGAGGGGAGAGGCTGCCCACCACTCGGATGATTGTTTCATTTCTGGCAACCCCATCTGCACGCTCGCCACAACCACTGACTTCGCAGTATACTGGCCTTCTGCACCCCTGTTGCCGGAGGCTTTCGTAATGCTTGTGTCCCGATTGCTGGCCACCGCGTTCGGTGCGGTCGCCCTTCTGAGTCTGGGTTCTCACTTCAGCACGGCTCAGCCAGCCAAACCGCCTGCCAAACAACCACCCGCGACCGACCCTGCAACCATGAAGGTTGCGAAGGGGTTCAAGGTCGAATTGCTGTATTCGGTTCCCAAGGAGCAGGGCTCTTGGGTGTCGATGTGTACCGACCCCAAGGGGAGGTTGATTGCCTCGGATCAAAATGGTTCGCTTTACCGCGTGACTCCGCCTCCGCTGGGTGGCAAGGCCGACGAAACGAAAGTCGAGAAACTCCCGGCGCAGATCGGTCGCGCCCAGGGGTTGCTGTGGGCCTTCGATAGCCTCTACGTTGTCGTGAACGCCTCAAAGGGGAGCGGGCTGTTCAAAGTCACCTCGTCCAAGAAGGACGACACGCTCGATACCGTGGAATTGCTCCGCGTCTTCGAGGGCGGTGGAGGCGAGCATGGCCCGCACGCGGTCATGTTGCACCCGGATGGGAAGCGTCTCACGATCGTTTGTGGGAATCAGGCCAAGCTGACGAAATTCGATAGCACCCGTGTGCCGCCGATCTGGGGCGAGGATCACCTGCTGCCCCGCGTCCCAGATGGTAACGGCTTCATGAAGGGCGTCATGGGGCCGGGCGGGGCGATCTACAACGTCAGCCCGGATGGCAAGACCTGGGAACTGCTCAGCGTCGGCTTTCGGAATCAATACGACGCGGCCTACAACGCAGCCGGCGATCTCTTCACCTACGACGCCGACATGGAATGGGACTTCAACACGCCGTGGTACCGCCCCACGCGCGTTTGCCTGGTGAGCAGCGGCAGCGAGTTCGGTTGGCGCAACGGGGCCGGCAAATTCCCGGTTTACTTCCCGGATACCTTGCCGCCTGTGGTCAACATTGGGCCGGGGTCGCCCACCGGGGTCACCTTTGGCTACGGGGCCAAGTTCCCCAAGAAGTACCAGGATGCCTTCTTCATCTGCGACTGGAGCTATGGCAAGCTCTACGCCATTCACATGGTCCCCAGCGGGAGCAGCTACGACGCCGAAGTGGAAGAGTTCATCAGTGGTACACCCCTGCCATTGACCGACATTGTGGTGAACCCGGTCGATGGTGCCATGTATTTCACCATTGGTGGGCGACAGACTAAGTCGGGCCTGTACCGCGTGACCGCGAGCGGCGACGCTGCAAGCGAGACAACACTCAAAGCCGATCCCAAGGCCGCCGAGGCCCGCGCCCGCCGACTCAGCCTGGAGAAGTACCACGGCGTGAAAGAGCCCGCGAGCATCGACACCATCTGGGCCAGCTTGGCCGATCCGGACCGGTTCATTCGCTTCGCAGCGCGGGTGGCACTCGAACACCAGGACCCGAGCCTTTGGGCCGCGAAGGCACTCGCCGAAAAAGACCCCGTGAAGGCCACGCAGGCAATCCTGGCTCTCACGCGGGTTTCTGCACCATGTCCCGAGCATACTCGTTCAACTCAGGTGAGCGGCGACCCGGCCTTGCGCGGGAAGATGCTTGCCACGCTGGCCCCGATCGATCTGGCGAAACTATCCGATGATCAGAAACTCGATCTGCTGCGGACCTATCAGGTGCTCTTTCACCGGTTTGGCGCACCAACCGCGGCCGAGCGCGAAGCGTGGCTGACCAAGTACCGCCCGGCGTTCCCGAGCGGCCAGCGCTTTGTGGATACGGAACTGCTTCAGATTCTGGTCTTCCTTCAGGACGACACCACCGCCGCCAAGGCGATGAAATTGCTCGCCGAGGCTGCCACGCAAGAGGAGCAACTGGAGTACGTCCGGGCGTTGCGGATGCTCAAGCTTGGCTGGACGCCGGAACTCCGCAAGGACTACTTCACGTGGTTCTTGAAAGCCGCCAATTACAAGGGTGGCAACAGCTTTGCGAACTTCTTGAAGCTCATCAAAGCGGATGCCGTAGCCACGCTGACGCCGCAGGAAGTGACGGTCCTGAACGCCGTCATCAACGCCAACCCCGCCACAACGAAACTCCCGGTCGAAGATCCGCGTCCGTTCGTGAAGGCGTGGAAGATGGACGACCTGGTCCCGCTGCTGGAACCGGGATTGAAGGCGGGGCGGAGCTTCGAGAAAGGGCGCAGGCACTTCGCCGCGGCCAAATGCTTCGCCTGCCACCGCTACGACAACGAAGGTGGCAGCAACGGCCCGGATCTCACCGGAGTGGCAGGCCGATTCAGCCCGCCCGACTTGCTGGAATCGCTGATCGACCCCAGCAAGGTCGTGAGCGATCAGTATCAGGCTGTCGAAATCCTGACGCTCGACGAGCGCATCGTGATCGGGCGCATTGTCAACCTGAACAACGATATCGTCATGGTGAACACCGACATGATGAACCCGGGTTCGACGGTGCAAGTCAATCGCAACAATGTCGATTCGATGAAACCCTCGAAGATCTCGATGATGCCCGCCGGGTTACTGGATACGTTCCAGCCGGAGGAGATACTCGATCTGATGGCGTATATGCTGTCACGAGGTGATCGCAACCACGCGATGTTCAAGAAGCCATAGTGAAGCGGGAGCCCAGGAACGCAGTGAGGCCGATCGGTGATACCCGATCGGCCTCATTCTGTTGAGGTGCTGTTACTCAATGGGTGAGGCGGGACTCGAACCCGCACGCCTCTTTCGAAGCAGCGGATTTTAAGTCCGCTGTGTCTGCCATTCCACCACTCACCCGCGTGGAGGAATGATGGCAAGCCCGGGTGCAATTGGCAAGTCGGCTCAGGCCAGCACATCGACCAACATTTTCACCTGCTCGGCCCCCAGGCGCGAAACGAGCCCGCGGATCGTGGCCAAGTCTTCGATCTGCACGCCACCGCGCCCCGAACCACCGAGGCCCGAGCTGCGTTTGATCTGCGACTTGTAATTCGAGATGATATTGGGTGGAAGATCGACGCCGAATTTCGACTTGATGTGCGATTGCATCTCTTGTGGCTTCGCGGCGTCGCCCAGATCCGTGAGCGCCGTTTGCACCATCACTTTTTGACTGGGACGCTTTTCGCCCATGTCGGCTTTGGCCTTGGCCATAATCAAGCTCCTCGATGAAGTGTTATGGGATCTTTATGAGATGTACTCTAGAAGTGTGATGAAGTGAAGGTGCTAATTATCGGAATTGGTAAAAAATATGTTGCCGTATCAATAGTAGGTACAACTTCTTACCTCTCCATAGCAGCAACTCGTTCTATGAAACCGGTGGGCGCAAAGCCTCCACATCCGGTAGGTCGTGAAGTGTATTGAGTCCGAATGCTTGCAGGAATTTCTTGGTTGTACCATACAGTTGTGGTCGCCCCAGTGAATCATGACGGCCGGCCACACGCACCAGGCCTTTCTCCATTAGTAACCGAATGATCTCGCTACAGGCGACACCACGGATCTTCTCAACTTCCGCGCGCATAATTGGCTGCTTGTAGGCAATCACGGCCAGCGTTTCGAGCGCCGCTGGCGACAAACGCAGTTCGTGCCCGGTTCGCTTTAATCGTGCCAGCCAGGGGTGATAGCGTGGCCGGGTCAACAACTGATATCCACCCGCGATTTCTTCGATCTGGAACGCGCTCGGATCCGCTTCGTACAGTTCCCGGAGTCGCTCGATCTGTAGCCGGGCTTCGGCAGCATTTTCACAGCCGGTGACCTCGGCAAGCCGGCGGGCGGAAAGCGGTTCATCGCTCAGTAACAGAATTGCTTCAAGGCGGGCCAACACCGCATCGCGAGCCAGTGGATCGAGAGCAATCGTGTCCGCCGGGTAGTGGCGTGAGCGCAGCGCGAGGGGCAACGGGGTGTTCCCCGGTCTTTGCGAACTCAGGCGAGTGGTGGCAGTGCCCGAACGAGAACAGCGATGGAACACGGATTCTCCTGGTGGCAATCGCAAGCGTGGTCCGCTACACTTGCCAAACACCCTCCGGCGCTTCAGTAGTAGCATCACCCGAGTAGCGTAACCCGCTCCGCGGCGCTGCGGTAGATCGGATCGTGCGGTCCCAGGG
>JBGTAO010000528.1:0-11337 GCA_041749835.1 Gemmata sp.
CCGATGAGTTCGGCTACAACGCCGTGGAGAACATCTTCCCGGTGCACGATCTGCACGCCACATTGTTGCACCTGCTCGGCATCGATCACGAACGCCTCACGACCCGCTTCCAGGGCCGCGATTACCGCTTGACCGATGTGCATGGCCACGTAGTCAAGGACATCCTCGCCTGATTCCCGAGAGCCCCATGATCGACCTTCGTAGCGATACCGTGACGAAACCCACTCCGGGAATGCTCGGAGCGATGATCTCGGCTCCCGTGGGTGATGATGTCTTCGGCGAAGATCCGACGATCAACGAACTGGAACGCCGGACCGCTGCGCTCTTCGGCAAAGAAGCCGCTGTGTTTGTGCCATCGGGCACCATGTCCAACCAGATCGCAGTGCGGGTTCACTGCCGCCCGCAAGATGAACTGCTCCTGGAAACGACCAGCCACATCTACCTCTGGGAAGCCGGCGGACCTGCCGCACTCAGCGGGGTGACGTGCCGCACGCTGGATGGCCGGTTCGGGTTGCTCGATGTTCCCGACTTTGAAGGGAAGATTCGCCCGGATGATCAACATGCGGTCCGCACGCGGTTGGTCAGCCTCGAAAACACCCACAACCGGGGCGGGGGTACGGTGTACCCTCTCGAAACGGTAAAGGCGATTGCGGCCTGGGCGAAAAGCCATCAACTCGCCACGCACCTCGATGGTGCGCGCATCTGGAACGCGATGGCAGCAACGGGCGTTCCCGCCGCCGAGTGGGGCAAACATTTCGACACGGTGAGTGTGTGCTTCAGCAAGGGCCTCGGTACGCCCGTGGGTTCGGCTCTGATTGGCCCTCGGGATCTGATTGCGTATGGTCGGCGTGTCCGCAAACTCTTCGGCGGAGCCATGCGTCAGGCTGGGTTCCTGGCTGCGGCGTGTTTGTATGCCCTCGATCACCATATCGAGCGCCTGACGGAGGATCACGAGAACGCCTGGATCATCGCCGAGGCGGTCGCCGATGTACCCGGTTTGAAGCTGGTGCCCGCTCGTGTCGAAACGAACCTGGTTTGGTTCGAAGTCGATCCGGCGCTGGGCTCGGCTCGGGAGATTGCGGAGCGGCTCAAGGCCAAGGGCGTGCTGGTGGCCGCGCTCGGTCAATCGGTGGTGCGAGCCGTGACGCACCTCGATGTGAACCGCCGCGATTGCGAACGGGCTGCCGACGTGATCCGTAGCCTTGCCGGATGAACGAACAAAGCCACCCAATTTCGTGGGTGGCCCGTGGCGTTCCGGAAGTTCCCGTGCGTGTTACTTGTCCTTCTTCGCTTCCTTGATCCGCTTGAAGTTGTTCTTCACACCCTTCTCGGTCTCGGCTTCCATTTCTTCGTCGGTCAGCTTATTGATCGTGAGCGTGCGGGTTTGCTCGAGGTCCATGATCTTGGTCGTTTGAATCAGCTTGTTCCCTTCGACCTTGTAAGTTCCCTCGACCTTGATTTCCTTATCCTGGAAGTTCACCTGTCCCTTGAGCTTGCCATCGGCGAGATACTCGACCGTGACGCTCAGGCCCTTCTTGTCGTTCACCTGTTCCCACTTGCCGACTAACTTCTTGGCATCGATCTTTTCCTGCGCAATCGCGGTTCCGCACGCCAACGCAAGAATGACCGCAACACCGATACAGGCTCGCATGATGAACTCCAGTAGGAGAGTGTGACACACCGGCGCTGGCCAGCACCGGACTTCGCCACGTTACTGTTCTCGTGCCCGCGCGGCCACGATCACTTATCGTCTTTCTTGGGCTTCACCCGCTCGAAGTCTTCCTGAATGCCATCCGGATCGACCATGATCAGTTCCGCCTCGGTGATCTTCTTGATGGTCAGTGTCTCTTTCTTCTCACCTTGCCCGTTCGGCAATTTCATCGTGTAAGGGAGTTCGTTCTTGATGATCTTGTATTCGCCTTCGTACATCAGTTGCGGACCACCATTCACCGTCTGCCGGATGATCATTTTGCCACCCTTCGTGAACTCCACTTGAAGCTCGATCTCGCGACCGTCCATGTTGTTGCTGCTCTTCACCAGCTTCCACACACCAACCACTTTTTCGGCGTCGGCTCGCTCCTTGGGAACGGGTGCGCCCGGAGCTGCCAACACCACACATAAAGCTGCCACGGTCAGGTTCATCGGTCACCTGGAGTTTGGTGAGGAAACATGCCAGCCCCAATCATACCCGATTCGAGGTGCAAAGGAAAACCGCGAGGTGTGGCCCCCGCGGTTCGCTCGATTCCCGTGTTCGCACCGGGCTTACTTGGCCTTCACCCGCTTGAACTTTTCTTCCTTGCCCTTCGAGTCCTTGCCGATCATTTCTTCATCGGTGAGCTTGCTGATGGTCACGGTTTCCTTCTGCTCCTTGCCACCAATGGCGATCATCATGTCGAGCTTGTCGCCTTCCAGCTTGTATGTGCCTTCAATCTTCTCGGCCTTCCCGCCAAGATCGATCGAGATGGCCATCTTACCCTTCTCGCTGAATTCGAGGATCACCGAGGCACCCTTGATAGCGTCGCTGGGCTCCCACTTGCCGATCAGTTTCTTGAGCTCGAACTTGTCCTGTTTGTCTTTCTTGTCTTGCGCTCCGGCACTGCCCGTGAGGCCAGCCAGTACCAGAACTGCAACCGCACCCATGAGAGCCCGCATGTGATACCTCGAATCGTGTGAATAACTTGGGCGACCGCAACACGCGGTTCCCGATCCGCCGGGATGAGGTTATTCGGCCGGTCATTGAACGACGAGCCAGTTTCACAAATTCCCAAAGCACTGTTCTACTTTTTGCGATTGAGCTTTTCTTCTTTACCCTTCGAGTCTTCCGTCACGAGTTCATCATCGGTTAGTTTCTTGATTGTTAACTTCTCCTTGATGTCTTCGCCCATGAACTTCAGTTGCACATCTAACTTCCTGCCATCCAGTTTGTAGGTGCCTTCCATCTTGATATCCTTGCCTGCTTCGCCAATTGTCATGGTCAGCTTCCCGTCTGCGGCGAACTCGATGGTCAAGGGAGTTTTCTTGTCGTTGGGCTGCCACTTGCCAACGAGCTTCTTGGCGTCGATCGTTTCATCTTTCTTGTCCTGCATGGACGTGGCCGTACAGCTGAGAATCAGCACCGCGGCACACCCCAAAAGTACACGCATGATCGTCTCCTTTCGAATCCCGTGAAGCAATCACCTTCCCACAGGCTATTCAGTGGATGCAGGGCCGTCCCGTTGCGTTTCGTATTCGGGTGGCGATTCATTCCCGGGTGGCGGTGGGTCACTCACACCGAGAACTCGGATGATCACGGGGAGCGTCAGCCCTTGCCCCACCAGCGTGACGAAGATCACACAAAAGGTAAGAAACTGAATGAGATCGCGATCGGGGAACGGCTTCCCACTCGCGGTGAATTCCGGTATCGCCAGGGCCGCCGCAAGGGAGACGACACCGCGCATTCCCGTCCAACCGACCACGAACACATTTTGCCAGGGCGGGTACTGAACCGGTACACCAAACACCGTGCGATCGATCCAGCGGGGTAGATACGCTCCGGGGAATATCCAAGCGAGCCGCGCCACAATCACAACCGCGCAGATAATCGCGGCTGAACTCAACATCTGTGCGGGCGTAACTGACCCCTGGTAGTTGTCCGAACTATCGAGCATGTCGCGAAGTTCGAACCCGATCAGGATGAAGATGAGGCTGTTGAGCAAGAACTCGATCCATTCCCACACCACTCGCGATTCCTCGTACAACTCCCGGCGAAACACGTGCTCACAGCGATTGCCAATCCAGAACCCCGCCGTCACCGCGGCGAGTACCCCCGAGACTTCCAGATGCTCGGCTGGCAGATACACCGCAAAGGGCGTCAGCAGTGTGATTGTGATTTCCAGTTTGCTATCGGCTAGCTTGGTTCGATCAAGCCAACGCATGAGCCGGATGATGAGCACCGCACCCACCAGCCCAATCGCAATCCCACCCACACTGACGACGACAAACTCGATCCCGGCTTCCACGATTGAGAACGTCCCGACTGCGACAGCAGCCACCGCCAGCCGCAAGATCACGAGGGCCGAGGCATCGTTGACCAGGCTTTCGCCTTCCAGCAATGTCGTGATAATTTTGGGAACGCGAATCCGCTGCGTGATCGCCATGGCGGCCACGGCATCTGGCGGAGAAACGATGGCCCCTAACACGAACGCGGTCCCCCACGACATGCCGATCCAGTGGTGCGCGGCCACTGCGACGAGCGTGGTGCTAAAGAGCACCAACCCGACCGCAAGGAGTGAAATGGCGCGGATCTGCGAGCGGAACTCGGGCCACTCGGTCCGAAAGGCACCGGCATAGAGTAACGGAGGCAGAAACAGCAAGAATACGATCTTGGGGTCGAGCGTCAGCGGTGGCGCTCCGGGCTGCAAGCCGATGAGTAAGCCGCCACAAACGAGCAGAATGGGATATGCCAGCTTCAACCAACGGGCCAGCACCCCCAGCGTGACCGCAAGAGCCAATAACCCCAGGATCACCTCAACAGAATGGAACACACTACTACTCCAGGAGCTCGAAATCGAGTTGACCAGAATACCGGCAGTCCGTTGACACTCCTACCCCGACTCCCATACTCTTCAACACACAACTCTGAGAACTGGTGAATCGAAACCGGGAGTTTCCAATGCGTATTGTCATGTTGCTGGGCGGTCTCCTTGCCCTGGTTCCGCCTGAACAACAGGTCATCGGTCAGGGGGTGCCACCGAAGCCGTTGGCGAACCGCAATGTTCGCTATGGCCTTCCCGGTGAAGCCAAGCCCGACGCCGTGAAGAGCAAGGAGGCCTACTTGATCGAACGGCCGCAATACGTCATCTCGTACAACGATAAACGCAAGAGCGCGAACTGGGCCTCATGGCAACTGGTTGCGAAAGATATTGGCCGGGTGGCCCGGGGAGCATTCGAGGAAGACCCGGACCTGCCCAAAGAGTTCCAGCGCGTTCAGTTCAACACCTACACCGGCAGCGGATTCGACCGTGGTCACCTGGTTCCGTCGCGCGATCGCTCGTCCACGGAAGCCGACAACGACGCGGTATTCCTCATGACCAACATCGTGCCGCAATCGCCACCCTGTAACCAGAATGGCTGGGAACGCCTCGAACGCTATAGCCGTGAACTCGCGGATAACGGCAAAGAACTGTACATCGTCGCGGGGCCACATGGGACTGGTGGCATCAGTACCGAGGGCAAGAAGAACCTCACGGTCGGGCGAGCCGCACCCTTTGTCACGGTGCCCGCATCGGTCTGGAAAGTCATCCTCGTGCTCGATAAGGGAACCAATCCCAACGCCCGCAGCCGCATGATCGCCGTCTGGATGCCCAACGATAACACCGTGACAGAAGACTGGACCAAGTATCGCGTCTCCGTTGCCGAGATCGAGAAGAAGACGGGTTTGAACTTCTTCCCGCAAGTCCCCGCAGACATCGCCAAGGTGCTCAAAGAAAAAGTGGACGACGTGAAGGTCGTGGTCCCCAAGAACTATTGAAGCGGCTCCACACGCCTCCACCACAACTGCATTTGTACTCCAGGAGTTACCCGTGGCTCAAGCACGTGCTGTTCCGAAAGCTCTCAAGGATGCGGTGAAGGGATTGCTCTTCCCCAGCGAGACCGATGCGCCAGTGGAGGCCTTTGTCTGGCCCGCGGGAACCATCGACGCTGCCAGTGTCGTGGCCGCTGCGGGAGCGCCCGCCCGAACCGCCGTCACCGAAATGACCGTCACGGAGTTCTTCCGGGCAATCCCCTCGGCATTGCGACCGCACTACTTCGATCTACTGGTGGCAATGGTCGATCATCTCTCGGGGGTGAAGGTCTTCAAGCTCGGTGATGTGCGGGCCACGGTGTATGTGGTGGGAACCACCGAAGAGGGACACCGTGCCGGCGTCCACACCACAGTGGTGGAAACGTAAATCGCGTGTCTATTCGCTCGCCGGAGCACGCTGGGACCGCGGTCGTCCCGACCGCTCTTCCGCTAGGAACCGGAGGGCTCACGCCCTCCGCCTAAAACTTCGCTCGCCGGAGCACCCTGGGACCGCGGTCGTCCCGACCGCTCTTCTGCTGATAACCGGAGGGCTGACGCCCTCCGCTCGCCCCGCAACCCGCCTCCCCCTGGGACCGCGGTCGTCCCGACCGCTCTTCTGCCCGCTACCGGGGTCACCCGTCGGATCAGAACCAACCGAAGAAGAGTCGCCTCACGTCGAGCCAGAGCACAAACACCATTAGCGACAGAATCATGAAGAGCCCGGTGTACATCGCAAAGGCGAAGACCTTCTCGGGCACCGGCCGACCCAGAATCTTCTCCAGGATCAGGAAGACCATGTGCCCGCCGTCGAGCACGGGGATGGGCAAGAAGTTGACGACGGCCAGGTTCACCGAGATCATTCCGATGAACAGGAGAAACTGCCAGAAGTCCTCGCCCGCGAATCGGTATGACACGTTCGCGATGGTGAGTGGCCCGCTCATGGTCTTGGCACTCACCCGGCCAAAGATCATGGCATAAAGGTTCATGTAAACTTCTTTGATGAACCGAACGGTTCGGCGGGCACCCATCTCGAGCGCATCGCCCAGGTCGGTGGCAGTCTGCGTGCGGAAGTCTTGCTGGAAAATGAAACCGCGTTCATCCGAGGGAAACCGCTGATCGAGTTGCGGCGTCAGGCCCAGGAACTCCAGTTCGCTATCGCCGCGCTTCACCTTCAGATCGATCTGACCGTTCGGCCGGCTCTGCAGCGCGGCATCGACAAAGGCCCACTGGTGCGGCTTGATCTCTTCCCAGTCCCCGGCCTTCAACTTGCCATCTTCATCGGGTGTCTGAAAGCGCACCGCGGTGACAATGTCGTTGTGTTCGAGCTTCCCCGCCGCCGGGCCACTGGGTGCCACTTCATCGACCACGGCATCCACCCAGTAGGCCAGCCCGAGACCACCCAGCGGCACGGGCGAGTTCGGCAGAGTGAGAACCTCACGATCGTAGCGGTACGCGGGATCGTAGTTCAGAGTCAGCTCGACCGGGCGATTCTCCTGGTGCCCTTCGGGGCGAAGAACGATCAATTTCACGGTCCGGTTGGCGGGGTTGCGGTCGGCCCACGATTTGAGAATCTGCGGCAGTAGCAACGGGTCCAGCGTCTGCATGGTAACGTCTTTGCGATCGTTCTTCTTGTCGCCGGTGGTGTACCAGGTTTCCTGGCCATCGGCTTCCGAAAGCTTCACGGTCTTGATGCGGTCGCCATGCGTGGGTTGCTCTTCCGACCAGGCTTGGACGCCTGCCCGTTCCGCAGCGCCATCCTTGCGGAGGGCCACGATCTTGCCCATCTGCATGCGCACACCCAGATCCACCCGGTAAGACGGTTGAACCACGATATCGACGGTGGCACCGTTGTGCGGCTCGCCCTTGCGCAGCACCCGGAAGGTGATCGGTATGCCGGCCAGTCGGTCCATCCGCCGGTAATAATCGTTGATATCGGGACCACTCTCGGGATCACGGGGGTCGGGTCGCAGTGGTGTGATTTGCGTGGGGTTATCGGGATCGGTCATCGCGATGATGCGATCGCCGGGCTCGAAGGCTGGACCCTTGGCAGCTGCCGCGGGGCTACCGGCAACCGTCGGGCGGAAGCCTTTCTTTTTAAAGGAAAGCAACGTGGGCCGGTACGGCGGTGCGACCCCCAGTTGCGGGAAGCGGGCTCCTTCGTCCTTGAGCGGTTCGACCGTAATCGTCTCGGTGTCCGATTGCCCCGCATGCTTCAAGATCACCTCGACCTGCTCACCCTTCTGGGTGCTCATCACGATGGGTCGAATATCGTTGAAGAACGGCTTCTCGCGGGAACCGATCTTCACAATGTCGTCGTCGGTGCGCATTCCCGAACGCCACGCCGCACCACCGCTTTCGATCCACCCCACGGTTGCGGGCTTTTCTTGCACGCCATGCAGGTAGGCCGCCGCAAAGCACGCCATGCCCAGCAGCACATTCATGACGACGCCCGCCGATATGATCACCATCCGCTGACCAACCGACTTGTGCCGGAAACTGCGCGGGTCTTCCTCGGCATCGTCCTCGCCGGCATTGTCCCCTTCCCCAACCATGGACACATAGCCGCCCAGCGGGATGATGCCGACCATGTAGGTGGTTTCGCCCCACTTGTAGGAGCAAAATGGCACCGCCGGGCCGAAGCCGATGCTGAATGTCTTGACGTGAACATCGCACCACTTTGCCGCCAGGAAGTGGCCCAGTTCGTGAATGAAGATCACCAACCCCAGGCCGAGCAACACCTTGAGTGTGTCGATGGGATCGAGGTAGATGATGACCAATGCAATCACGGCCGCGGTGATGATCAAGGACACGAGGTTGTCCTTGAACCACGACTTGAGCGCCGACACCTCGACCGTGCGATCGGGTTGGCCGGTAGTCGGGTCGATCGGGCCGGGTTCCGCGATGTCGTGCGGCTTGTGGCCCGGGTTCACGGGTTCGGAACTACCGGCGTTCGCGTTCGCGTCCAACGGGCAACCTCCTGCCGAGCCCACCCATCGAGGGCCAAAAGCCGTTCCAGGGTGGGTTGGGGATCAAAGTCGTGTGCATCGAGTACCGCACGGCAGCACCGGGCAATCTCGAGAAAGGGTAAGCCATCGTTCAGGAACCGCTCCACTGCGGCTTCGTTCGCTGCATTTAACACCGCGCCGCAGGTACCACCCCGACGCGCCACTTCAAACCCAAGATCCAGCGCCTCGAATGTCTCGCGATCCGGCAACTCGAAGTGGAGGTTCGTCAGGCGCTGCCAGTCGAGCTTCTTCGCCGGGCCAGGACACCGCTGCGGGTGAAGCAACGCGAGTTGAATCGGGAGCCGCATGTCGGGCGGCGACAACTGCGCCAGCACGGACCCATCGACAAACTCGACGAAGGAATGCACCATCGATTCGGGGTGAACGATCACGTCGATCTGATCGACGGAGAGCCCGAACAACCAGCGTGCCTCGATCACCTCCAGCGCCTTGTTCATGAGCGTGGCAGAATCAATCGTGATCTTCGGCCCCATTTGCCAGGTCGGGTGCTTGAGCGCCTGCTGCGGCGTGACCCGCTCCAGTTGGCTGGCAACCTTGCCGCGAAAGGGGCCACCACTGGCGGTGAGCACAACCCGAGTCACATCGGCGGCCGTGTGACCCGTGAGTGCCTGGAAGATCGCAGAGTGCTCACTATCCACCGGCAGGAGCTTGGCACCCCGTTTCGCCGCCAACGCCGTGACCAGCGGGCCACCGACCACCATCGTTTCCTTGTTGGCGAGCGCCACCGTCTTCCCGGCATCGAGTGCCGCCCAGGTTCCACTGAGCCCCGCGGCACCCACAACCGCCGACAAAACAATATCGACATCGGGAGACGAAACCAACTTCGCCACCCCATCGGTACCGGCAAGCAATTCCGTCTCGCGGGGAAACGCCGAGCGATCGGCCTGCTGGAAGGCCATGGGATCGGTCAGGACCGCATAGCGCGGCTGGAACTCTCGGCACTGCGCTGCCAGCATCTCCCAGCGAGCATGCGCCGCCAGCCCCGCCACTTCGAGCGATTCCGGCAGATGGCGAATCACGTCGAGCGTGTTCGTGCCAATCGAACCAGTCGCCCCGAGCACGGCAACCCGGCGCGGGCGGGCGGAACTCGGGAGTGAAGGAAGCATACGTGATCTCAGGTTCCACGAACGCGCAGCAAAGCGGCACCGGGAATTGTACGACCGGCCCAAAGGGTGGAACAAGGTGAACGGCTGAAGCGTATGGCCGATTGCGGGCAGCGTGTCACGAGAACCACGGTGGTTCTGAGGGGCTTTCGTGGGGTTGCAGGCGCACGAAAAAGCCCGGAGAAGCCAGATCCCCGGGCATGGAAAGATGTTACGTCGATTACTGTTTCATCAGAAAGGTCGCACCAAAGTAGACCGCAACCATCAAGAGCACCGCGAAGGCTACCAGACCGGCTGGCCCGAAATTCTTGGATTGCGTATCAGGCTCGGCATCGCCCCATCCCAGTGGGGCACTGGCCGGCTCCGGGGCATTCCGCACGACCTTGGCTGGCGCAGTGGGGACACCCCGTGTCGTGGTGCGTGGGCCAGCGGGTGGCGGGGTATCAACCTCGGCCGCGCTGCGGCGAGGCTGATCCTCGACGATTTCCTCCGCGAAACCCGGAATCTGGAACGCTTGCCGGCTCGGAATGTTCGTAGCCCGGTGCGGAGGTTGCGGCGTTGTGGAGCGATCCGAAGGTGTACCGCGTGCAGGGAATCCGGCTTGCGAAGCGCCCGGTTTGGGTGTGAGCCCCGGCATTTTCTGCGAAGAGCCACCGAGCCGATTGTTCGCCGAAGCATTCGTGGCTCCGGAACGACCAGATGCGTTGGCACCTACAGGAGTCGCCTTCATGTCGCCAACAAACGGTTCGAGCGCTTCCATCAGTTCATCGCACGCGGTGTAGCGCCCTTCGGGAGCCTTGGCCATCAGCTTCTTGACAACCGCACACAGACCTTCGGGAACCTCAGGTGCGATCTCGCGGATCGGCATCGGGTCTCGGGTTTGGTGGGCCATCATCTTCTCGACGGCGCTTCCCTCAGGGAATGGTACCCGCCCGGTGAGGCCATAGTAAAGCACGCAGCCCAGGCTGTACTGGTCACCCGCGGGAGTGCGGTTGCTGGGCTCCATGATGCTTTCGGGGCTGGAGCAATCGAGGCCGCTGGTGAGCGTGTTCGCGGTGGACATGGTATCCACCAGGCTTTCGCCCTCATTCTCCACCAATAACGACCCGATGCCGAAGTCCAGCAGTCTCGCCTGATTGTCCGAGCCGATCATGATGTTCGAAGGCTTCACGAGACCGTGAAACAGGTTGTTCTGGTGTGCCAGCGACAGCCCGTGTGCCACCTGGAGCGTGAGGAGAGCGGCCTGCGCCGGCGAGAGCTTGCCGTTCTGTTGCACTAAAGATTCCAGCGTATGGCCTTCGACAAGCGGCCACACCAGGTAATGCAACCCACCGGCCGTGCCAACATCCACGAACGGGACGACAGCGGCGTGCGAGAAACCACTAAAGGAACGGACCTGTCGGCGTGCTAACCGCACATTCCACATACTCCGCCGCGGGAGCACCTTGACGGCATACAGGGTGCTGTCGTTCTTGGAGGTGGCCTTGTAGACCTGCCCCATACTGCCCGAGCCAATGGCATCGAGCAGAACGTACGGCCCCAGCACGAGGCCTTGTGTTTTGCCGTTGAGGACGCGCTCGGCCTGGAACGCCGTAAGAGTGCCTTGTTGAACAAGGTGCTCGGCCAGTGCAGGCGCTTCTGCACGAGGGTTTCGTTTCAGAAAATC